>NZ_JAIVPF010000036.1:0-133390 GCF_053528595.1 Leucobacter sp.
ACTACGGGCTGTTCTGCCTGCTGTTCCTGCTGCTCGGCGCGCCCCTCGCCTTCACGGCCGTGTACACGCTCCTCTTCGTCTGCAACGCCGTGATCCTCGCGCTCGTGCTCGTGAAGTGGTACCGCTTCACGGGCACCCTCACGTCCTGAGCCCGTCCGGTCGCGGCCGCGCGGGAGCTGATGCGCGGCAGCGGACGCGGCGGCGCGACGGCCGCCGTTCGCCGGCTGTTCAGCTCCGGTACCCCCGTCGTTCGCGCGGGCTTGGTTGGCTGGTCGGGTCCGTATCCCGACTCTGAGGGAGTCTCCGTGCTCGTTTCCCGTGCAATCACACTCGGCCTGGCGACGATCGTCGCGGCCGGAGCCGTGCTCGTCGCACCGCAGACGGCGGTCGGCCTCGCCGCCGATACCGACCGGCTCGCGGTGTCCGTCGTCGGAGACGGCGCCTCCAGCGGCAACGCCGCCGTGCCGGTCGCGATCCAGCTGATCGACGGGCAGGGGGAGCTCGGCGACTCCGTGCCCCTGCCCACCTCGGCGAGCGGAGCCCAGCAGCCGTTCGCGCTGGGTGCCGACCGCGATCAGCAGGGCGCGCTGCAGCAGTCGGCCGACCATCGCCTGGTGACGCTCGGCGGCTACGCCGCGGCTCCGGGAACGGGCGCGCTGAACGACTCCGCCGCGCCCGCCACCCTCCGCGTCGTAGCGGCCGTCGACGCCGAGGGCGGGGTCGACACCAGCACGACGCTCGCGGGCGGATACTCGCTCCGCCATATCCGGGGCGCCGCGACGATCGACGGCTCGCGGTACTGGGCGGGCGGGCACGGCGGCGACTCCACCGCGCCGGCGGGCAGCCTGCTCACCGTCGCCGCGGGCGGCACCGCCCCGACCGCCGTGGTCTCCGGCAGCGCCAACCTCAACAACGGGCGCGTCGTCGACCTCCACGACGGGCAGCTGTACATGACGAGCGACCGGAGCGGCCTCTCCGGCCTGAACCGGGTCGGGACCGGCGCACCGACCGAGCCGGGCGCCTCGCTCGCGCTGGTCGCGGCGGCGCCCTCCGGCGCCTCGGTGGCGCACGACTTCGCGTTCGCGGGCGACGCGCTCTACGTGGGCTTCACGGAGGGCGGCTCGCGGGGGATCGCGAAGTACCGCCAGTCTGGCTCGGCCTGGGAGTGGTCGGCCACCTACGCCGGCGACTTCTGGGGCCTCGAGGGCCGGCAGGCCGGCGACGACAACGTGCTGTACGCCGTTCGCGGCGCGAGCCAGGGGAACGAACTCGTGCGCATCGTCGACTCGGGCGACGAGACCGCCTTCACCGGGTCGCTCGACGTGCTGGCCACGGCGTCCCCCGGCACCGCGTTCCGCGGCGTCGCCTTCGCTCCCGGCTTCGAGCCGGGTGCCGACCCCGTCGGCCCGATCCTCGCGAAGCCGACGGTGAGCTGGGACACCCGCGTGGCGGGCGGCGGCGGCAACGCGCTCGCCGCCGTGCTGGGCCAGGCGACGAACCCGGTCGCCACCGGCACGATCGCGGACCCCGCCGGCCAGGCCTTCGACGTCTCGGTCACGAGCAGCGACGGCGCCGTGGTCGATCCCGCCGGCGTCTCGCTCGACATCGAGGATGACGGCTCGTTCCGGCTCAGCGCGGAGCCCGCGGGCCCCGGAGCGGCCGTGATCGGCCTGCGCGTCGTCGCCGAGGACGGGCGCAGCGCGCTCTCGCAGCTGTCGTACCGCGTCGCGCCCGCCCTGGCCGACGCGGCCGCGACCGCGCACTTCGGCATGTCCGACGCGTCGGCCGCGATCGACGCGGGCGACGGCTACTTCTTCGCGGCGGACGACGACTCGAACGCGATCCGGCTGTTCTCCGAGGCCGGGGGCGAGGCCGTCGCGTCGTTCGACTTCAGCGACCGGATCGAATTCGAGCGCCCGGGCGAGGCCCACGACTTCGAGGCGGTCGCACGGTCCGGATCCCGGGTCTTCTGGATCGGCTCGACGGGCAACACCCGCAGCGGCAACGTGCGGCTGGACCGCGACATCGTGCTGCAGACCGAGGTGCGCGGGAGCGGGGCCGACGCCACGCTGTCGTTCGTCGGCGCGCGCAACGTGCTGCGCGACGCGCTGGTGACGTGGGATCACGAGGATCTCCACGGCCTCGGCGCCGACCGCTTCGGCTTCCTCGCGGCGACGCAGCCCGGCGTCTCGGCCGAGGGCCCGCACTCGCTGAACATCGAGGGCGCCGCGATGGCGCCCGACGGCACGACGCTCTGGCTCGGCTTCCGCTCCCCGGAGGTCGGCGACGACGCCGAGGCGCTCATCGTGCCCGTGGCCGACATCGCCGGGGTGATCGCGGGCGCCGAGCCGGTCGTCGGCGCGCCCATCCTGCTCGACCTCGGCGGCCGCGCCATCCGAGACCTGGCGCGCGCCGAGTCGGGCGAGTACCTGATCATCGGCGGCAGCGCCGACGACACGGGTCGCTTCGCGCTCTTCGGCTGGTCCGGGGATCCCGAGGACCGTGCGGTGCCGGCGCGCGACGAGCTGGGGCTGGAGGGCTGGCCCGGATCGTACGAGGGCATCGCCGGCGTCGAGAGCCTCGCGGAGGGCACCCCGGTGCGGCTGCTCCTGGACTCGGGCACGGTCGACGTCTACGGCGACGGCACCGAGGCGCAGGACCTCTCGCCGGTGGAGTTCAAGATGTTCCCCTCGCAGACCGCGACCCTGTCGTTCGGGGCGGTGTTCACGCCGAAGCGCATCACGGTCCCCGCCGAGGGGCTCCGCGTCGGCGCGCCGGCGAGCATCGAGCTGAGCGGCTTCGCCGAGGGCGAGACGATCGAGCTCGTGCTGCACTCCGACCCCGTCGAGCTGGGGGAGACGGTCGCCGGCGCCGACGGGACCGCGACGGCGACGGTCGCCGTTCCGAGCGCGGTGGAGCCCGGTGCGCACATGCTCACGGCCACCGCTCCGTCGGGGGCCGTGTCCGTCGCGGTCGAGGTGCTGCCCGCCGCGGTCGACGGCGGGGCGGACGGCGGGTCCGCCGGGGGCGCGGACGGGTCCGCCGACGGCGCTGCGCAGGGTGCGGCCGACGGTGCTGCGGGTGCGGGCGGCTCCGGCGCCGCCGCCTCCGCCTCCGCCTCGGGAGCCGGGACCGGGGCGCTGGAGCGCACCGGATCGGATCTCCCCCTCGCGGGCGCTGCGCTCGCCGCCGCGGCGCTGGTCGGCTTGGGGTTCCTCCTGATGCGCCGGAGGGCGCTCGCGGCCGCGGATCCCGCCGCCGAGGCGGAGTAGCCGCTCCGAGCCGGGCGGAGCGCCGTCGTAGCGGGGCCCGGTCGATTCGCGTCGACCGGACCCCGCTGCGACGGGTGGGAGCGGATCAGCGATCCAGCGGGCAGACGCGCTCCCAGTCGGGCCAGGTGTCGCGCACCGTCTCCGCCGTGACGCCGAACGCCGCGAGTCCGCGCGCCACGCCGACGAAGCCGACGTTGAGCGGAGATTCCGGGTTCGTGCTGCGCTCGTAGTGGTACATGCGCTTGTGCGCCAGACCGCTGCGCAGCGGGCCGGCGAGCGCCGCCGCCCAATCGAGCAGCTGCTCGCGCGTGAGCGGCGGGATCGCGACCTCGCCGCGCTCGACGGCGGTCCAGCACGCGCAGCCGGGTGCGCAGGCGAGGCGCACGGGCGGCAGGCGGGGCTGCGGATCCCGTCCGTCCGGCAGGCGGGGCGCGCCGAATCGCGTCCCGTCGTCGCCGATCAGCGTGATCGTGGCCGCGTGCGCGCTGAAGCCGGTGCCGCGAGCGCCGGGGTGGTGGATATCGTTCCGGGTACCGTGCATGGACACGGGTCACCTCCGTGCAGAGACTGACTTGCCGATCCGGGCGGATCGGCCGGCTCTTCCCCTGGGGCACCCCGCTCAGCGGAGGAGGGTTGCCGTGCAGCCAGCCAGGTACTTGACGCTGCAGCTCGAGAGCACGACCAAGCTATCACGATGGCGGGCGGCACGGGGGCGCGCCCGTCGCCGACGGCCGATGCGGGGACCCCCGTTTCGGACGGCCGGTCCGGGGAACCGCTACCCCGCCTCCGGCACCGAGATGTCGGCGACGGTCGCGCCGTACGCGCGGATCAGCGCGTCGGCGTCCACGAACAGGCTGTACCCCTGCACGCCGGCGCCCATCGCCACGCGCCGCCCGACGATCGTCTCGTCGGCGAAGACGGGCCAATCGGTCGAGCTGCCGATCGGGGTGATCGTGCCGCGCTCGTAGCCGGTGGCCGCGAGCGCGAGCTCGGACTCGGGCAGGCGGAGCTTGTTGACGCCCACCACCGCCCGCAGCTTCGGCCACGAGATCGACCGTCCGCCGGGAACGAGCGCGAAGAGGTAGGTGTCGTCGGAGCGCTTCACGACGAGCGTCTTCACGATGCTCGACGGCGGGATCCCGAGGAGCTCCGCCGCATCGGCCAGCGACCGCGCCTCCGGGCGCTCGCGGATCTCGATGTCGAGGCCGCGCGCAGCGGCCGCCTCCCGGACCCGGGTGTGCGATGCGGACATGCGTTCCTCCCGTCGATCGGCGCCGGCTCGCCTTCATCCTGCCAGACGGCGCCTCCGCCGGCGCCTCCCCGATGCTCGGAGCGAACGCGGTCGCTGCGAGTCGGCACCGCGGAGTATCCTCCGAATCATGAGCATGGGCGGCGGAATGAGCGGGCGCGGATCGCGCGTGTCGTCCGGCGACGCCGAGCGGCAGCGCGAGATCAACAGCGAGGCGCCGATCGTCGCCGATCTGGGTCGCCGCATCGCCGCCCTCTTCCGCCCGTACCGGGGGCCGCTGACGGTCATCATCGCGCTGGTGCTGATCTCGGCGGCACTCGGGATCCTCCCGCCGCTGCTCACCCAGCGCGTCTTCGACGACGGACTCTTCCCGCTCGCGGGCGGGCCGAACCTCGCGGTGCTCGCCTGGCTCGTCGGCGGCATGATCGCGGTGTTCGTCGTGTCCTCGGCGCTCGGCATCGTGCAGACCCTGTTCACGGCGCGCGTGGGCAACCGCGTGATGGGCGACCTGCGGGTGCGGCTCTTCGCGCACCTGCAGTCGATGGAGCTCGGCTTCTTCACCCGCACCAAGACGGGGGTGATCCAGTCCCGGCTGCAGAACGACGTGGGCGGGGTCGCCAACGTGCTCACCAACACCGTCTCCAACATCATCGGCAACACGGTCACCGTGATCGCGGCGGGCGTGGCGATGGTGCTGCTCAGCTGGCAGCTCACGCTCATCGCGCTCGTGCTCATGCCCGTGCTGGTGCTCGCCCAGCGCCGGGTGGGGCAGATCCGCGCCCGCATCGCGGGCCGCACCCAGGAGTCGCTCTCCGAGATGACGGCGATCACGCAGGAGGCGCTCTCGGTCTCGGGCGTGCTGCTGGCCAAGACCTATTCCCGGCAGCGCGACGAGACCGAGCGCTACGCGGCGGAGAACCGCACCCAGATCGACCTGCAGGTGCGGCAGACCATGAGCGGCCAGGTGTTCTTCGCGCTCGTGCAGGTGTTCCTGTCGGCGGTGCCCGCGATCGTGTACCTCGTGTCGGGGTGGATCATGGCGAGCGCCCAGGGGGAGGGCTTCGACCCCGGCATCACGGCCGGCACCATCGTGGCGTTCACCACGGTGCAGTCGCGGCTCCTCTTCCCGCTCATGGCGCTCATGCGCATCGCCCTCGACCTGCAGACCTCGCGCGCGCTCTTCGCCCGCATCTTCGAGTACCTCGATCTGAAACCGGCGATCGTCGACGCCCCGGACGCGCGGGAGCCCTCCGACGGGCCGGGCCGGGCCGGGCACGTGGAGTTCGTCGACGTGAGCTTCCGCTACCCCGACGCCGGCCCCGACGACCGGGCCACGGTCGACGGGGTCTCGTTCCACGTGAAACCGGGGGAGTTCGTCGCCTTCGTCGGCGCCTCGGGATCGGGCAAGACCACCATCGGCTCGCTGATCCCGCGCCTCTACGACGCGACGTCGGGATCGGTGCGCTACGCGGGCGACGACGTGCGCGAACTGCGCCAGGAGTCGCTCATGGACCGCATCGGCGTGGTGACCCAGGAGCCGTACCTGTTCCACGCCTCGATCGCGGCGAACCTGCGGTACGCGAAACCCGACGCAACGCAGGAGGAGCTCGAGACCGCGGCGCGGCTCGCGAACATCCACGACACGATCCGGAGCTTCGCCGACGGCTACGACACCGTCGTGGGGGAGCGCGGCTACCGGCTCTCCGGCGGCGAGAAGCAGCGCATCGCGATCGCGCGCGTGCTGCTCAAGAACCCCCGGGTGCTCGTGCTCGACGAGGCCACGAGCGCCCTCGACACCGTGAACGAGCGCGCCGTGCAGCGCGCCCTCGACGACGCGCGCAGCGGGCGCACCACGGTCGCGATCGCCCACCGGCTGTCGACGGTCGTGGACGCCGACCGCATCTACGTCGTGGGGGCGGGCCGCATCCTCGAGCAGGGCACGCACGCCGAGCTGCTCGCGCTCGGCGGCTCCTACGCCGAGCTCTACGCGCAGCAGAGCTGAGCACCCGCCCGCCGCGATCCGTCAGGCGCGGCGGCTCGGGCCCTTCGTGAGCAGGCCGAGCAGCGCCTCCATCGGCCCCTTCCCGATCAGCGCCGCCCACAGCGAGCAACCGACGAGCACGCCGATGGTCATGGGCCAGAACGGGTCGAGCGCTCGGAAGTCGGTCCAGGGATCGAGGGCCGGATCGCGCGCCGTCTCAACGGCGATCCACGCCGCCCAGACGAGGATGTGCGAGACGTATGCCGTGAGCGGCATGGATCCGGCGGCGCGCAGGGGCCAGAGGAGCCGGCGCAGCGGCGTGGCGCCGATCAGCACGCACCCGCCGATCACGGCGATCGCGAAGCCGCCCGTGCCGATCGCCTCGCCCACCCCCGAGGAGTGCGGGACGTCCTGCAGCACCGCGAGGAGCCAGGGGGCGGACCCGGCCGGCGCGTCGAGGTACCCGCTCCGCACCGCTCCGTCGCCGATCGGGCCGATGATCCCGTAGCCGAGGCCGGCGAGCGCCGCTCCGACGGCGAGCAGCGCCCAGGCGCGCCCGGGCGAGGCCAGCAGCAGGCGGCCGGCGCCGATCCCGGCGGCGATGAAGGCCGCCCAGAGGAGGAACGGGTAGTTCCATCCGAAGAGCCGCAGCGTCTCCCCGATCGCCTCCCCGTCGGGACTGCCCGCGACCGCCTGGTCGATCGCGGCGACCGCGAAGGGCATCGTCGCCGCGAGCAGCGCGGCGAGTGCGAACAGACCCGCGGTCGGCAGGCGCAGCAGGGGGATGCCGATCAGGAAGAGGATGCCGTAGGCGGGCAGGATCACGTACACCGGCACGTCGAGGTCGTCGAGGGTGATGCCGAGCAGCCAGATGAGCACGGCACGGAGCACGAGCTGCGTGCGCAGCCCCCACCAGCGCGCGGGCCCGGCGCGGCCGCCGCGCTCCCGTGCGTCCGCCGCGGCCGAGACGACCGCCAGGGATACGCCGGCGAGGGTGGCGAACAGGATCGAGGAGCGGCCCGAGACGATGCCGGACCAGGTCTCCGGCCGACCCCACTCCAGCGGGACGATCACCGCGAGGTGCGCCGCGAACATCCCGACGATCGCGAGCCCGCGGGCCAGGTCGATGCCCGGCAGCCGGCGCGGCGGCTCGAGCGAGGCGAGGTTCGCAGCCACGCGGTCGCGCAGCGCGGTGCGGGGGAGAGGCCCGGCGGATGCGTCGTCGGTCACGGTGCCGCCCCTCTCTCGCAGTCATCACGACCATCGCGCACCCGACTGTGAGACAGCCGGGATCCGCCGCAGGATCGTCCGCGAGCCCGCACGCGCCGCGATCGAAGATCATTCGACGAGCGGCGACGGCGCATCCTCGGGGCCGCGGTTTCTGCGGGGTCCAGGGTGTGGGATCGCACAGGCTTCGGGTGGGATAATGGGCGGGTGCGCCTCATCACCCAGTCCAGCAAGCTCGCTGGCGTCCGCTACGACGTGCGCGGTCCGATCCTGCAGGAGGCCGAGCGCCTCGAGCGGGCCGGGCACGAGATCCTGCGCCTCAACATCGGCAACCCGGCGGTCTTCGGCTTCGAGGCGCCGCCCGAGATCCTCGACGCGATGCACGCCGCGCTGCCGCGCGCGCAGGGGTACAGCGACTCGCGCGGCGTCGCTGCGGCCCGCGAGGCGGTGGCCGAGCACTACACGCGACTCGGCATCCCGTCCGTCGGGCCCGACGACGTGCTGATCGGCAACGGCGTGAGCGAGCTCATCTCGCTCGTGCTGCAGGCGCTCATCAGCCCGGGCGACGAGATCCTGATCCCGTCGCCCGACTATCCGCTGTGGACCGCCCAGGTGACCCTCGCCGGGGGGCATGCCGTGCACTACCCCTGCGACGAGCAGAACGGCTGGATGCCGGATCTCGAGGCCATCGAGCAGCTCGTGACCGAGCGCTCCAAGGGCATCGTGCTGATCAACCCGAACAACCCGACCGGCGCCGTGTACTCGGCCGAGCTGGTGCGCGGCTTCGCCGCGCTCGCCGAGCGGCACGGCCTCGTGCTGATGGCCGACGAGATCTACGACCACATCCTCTACGACGGTGCGACGCACGAGCACGCCGCCCTGCACGCGCGCGAGACCCTGTGCCTCACCTTCAGCGGGCTGTCGAAGATCCAGCGGGTGGCCGGCTACCGCGCCGGCTGGGTCGTCGCATCGGGGGATCGCGAGGTCGCGGGCGATTTCCTCGAGGGGCTGACGCTGCTGGCCAACATGCGCATGTGCGCGAACGTGCCGGCGCAGTACGCGATCCCGGTGGCGCTCTCGAGCGAGTCGGACTGGTCGGGCATCGCCGAGCTGTGCGCGCCGGGCGGCCGCTTCCGCGATCAGCGCGACGTCGCGCACCGCCTGCTCGCCGAGATCCCGGGCGTCACCTGCGAGCTGCCGGGCGGAGCGATGTACCTGTTCCCGCGGCTCGATCCCGATCGCTACGACATCCACGACGACCAGCACTTCGTGATCGAGCTCATGCGCTCGACGCACGTGATGATCACGAACGGGCGCGGCTTCAACCTCCCGACCCCCGATCACGTGCGCTTCGTCACCCTGCCGAGCGCCGAGGTGCTGACCGAGGCGATCGGCCGTGTCGCCGAGTACCTGGACCGGGTCAGGATCGACTGATGGCGGTCAGGATCCTCGCGGTGGGGAAGAAGCACGAGAGCTGGGTCGCCGACGGCATCGGGCGCTACGAGAAGCGGCTGCGCAAGCCGTTCGACGCGAGCTGGCTGCTGCTGCCGCACTCGTCGCGCGAGGGCGATGCGGCCCGGGCCGAGGAGTCGGAGCGCATCCTGGCGAAGCTGGATCGCGGGGCCTTCGTCGTGCTGCTCGACGAGCGCGGTCGCAACGTCGACTCCCCCGCGCTGGCGCGCACGCTGCAGGGGGCCTTCGACTCCGGTCGTGCGGTGACGGCGGTGATCGGGGGCGCGTACGGGGTCGAGGACCGCGTGCGCGAGCGCGCCGACTTCGTGTGGAGCCTGTCGCAGCTCGTCTTCCCCCACCAGCTCGTGCGGCTGATTCTCGCGGAGCAGCTGTACCGGGCGCAGGAGATCGCCGCGGGGCGCTCGTACCACCACGTCTAGGGAGCGACCGCGGACCCCGTCCGCCGAGCTCCCGATCCCGGGTCCGGGGATTCCGGGGGGGGGCTTCGGCCCGCGCCGTCGACCGGCCTCGGCGGAACCGTCAGTGTCGGTGGTCCCTCTTAGGGTGTCGGCATGAACCCGTTCCGGCTCACCACCCGCCTGCACCCGGCGCCCCGCCCGGTGCGCCGGGAGTCGGCCTCCGCCCCCGCGGAGGCCGTCGCGGTGCCGTGGCGCGTCGTGCGGCGCTCCGAGTCGGGGGTCATCGAGGTGGAGCACTGCGGCGCCTCGCCGCTGTACTCCGTGCGATTCGCGCTCGCCGGGAGCGGCATGCTGGGGCTGTCCCTCCCGCGCACCGTGCTGCCCGGCGAGCGCATTCGCGTCGTGGTGCGCGGCACCGCGGCGGAGCACACCGCGGGATCGTTCGCGGGATCGGCCGGCACGATGCTGGTGATGCGCTGGTTCCAGCCCGACGGAACGGAGCTGCTGTGGCCGATCGCCCTCTAGCAGCGGGAACATCCCGGCCCCCGGGAGCGTTGATATCAGTGCGGGTCGGGGTTCGGATCCGGCCCGCATCGGATCCGCGAGGGCCCCCGGAAGGGCGGTTCCGCGACGACACTCCGCGACACGCCGGGAAGGGGCTGTGAGGCAAAAAACTTTCGGGCCGAACACCTTGTGGATAACCCCCTGAGAGGGGCGGAACTCCGCCGAAAGTTCTCCCCAATCCATCCTCCCGGGCGGTGGAAACCGGGTGGAAAACTACATGGATGTAACTACATCATGTTGTGGTTGGCGATGGTGTGGTTCACTATATGTAGTGCCTCGAGCGGGGCACATGAGTTTTTCGAGGAGGGGCGTGTAATGGCCATCACGGTATACACCAAGCCGTCGTGCGTGCAGTGCAACATGACTTATCGCGAGCTCGACAAGCAGGGGATCGAGTACGACGTGCTCGACGTCTCCGCGGATGAGACCGCACTCGAGACGGTCAAGGAGCTGGGCTACCTGCAGGCCCCTGTGGTGGTGACCGACGACGAGCACTGGTCGGGCTTCCGTCCCGACAAGATCTCGGAGCTCGCAAGCCGCCTCGCGTAAGCGCGGCAGCACGCACGCTCGTGAATCGCCCACGGCGGCCGGAGGTACGGATCCGGCACGCCGAGGGCTTTTCAGCAGTTCGGGATCGCAGTGGGGGTGACACGTGTGACGGACCTGGTGTACTTCTCCAGCGTCTCGGGCAACACGCACCGCTTCGTGGAGAAGCTCGGCCGCCCGGCGCTGCGGATCCCGCTCCGCTCACGCGACGAGCCGCTCGTGGTCACCGAACCCTACGTGCTGCTCGTCCCCACCTACGGCGGCGGCCCCGAGACGCGGGCCGTGCCCAAGCAGGTCATCCGGTTCCTCAACGACGAGCGCAACCGCCGGCACCTGCGCGGGGTGATGGCCGCGGGCAACACGAACTTCGGTGAGGCCTACGGCATCGCAGGGGACATCATCGCACGCAAGTGCCAGGTGCCCTTCCTCTATCGATTCGAACTCTTTGGTACCCCGGACGACGTCACCGCCGTCCAAGAAGGATTGGAACAGTTTTGGAAACAGCAGTGATGGAGCCGGGACTCGAGTCGTCGAAGATCAGCGACATGGATTACCACGCGCTGAACGCGATGCTCAACCTGTACGACGCCGACGGGCGCATCCAGTTCGAGAAGGACCGCGAGGCGGCTCGGCAGTACTTCCTGCAGCACGTGAACCAGAACATGGTGTTCTTCCACAACTTCGAAGAGCGCATGCGGTACCTGATCGACAACGACTACTACGAGAAGGACCTCCTCGAGCAGTACCCGTTCGAGTTCATCGAGAGCCTCACCAACGAGGCCTACGCGATGAAGTTCCGCTTCCCCACCTTCCTCGGGGCGTTCAAGTTCTTCACCTCGTACGCGCTCAAGACCTTCGACGGCAAGCGCTACCTCGAGCGGTTCGAGGACCGCGTCGTCATGGTGGCGCTCGGCCTCGCCGAGGGCGACCAGGAGCTGGCCCGCGGCCTCGTGCGCGAGATCGTCTCGGGCCGCTTCCAGCCGGCCACCCCCACCTTCCTCAACCTCGGCAAGGCGCAGCGCGGCGAGCTCGTCTCCTGCTTCCTGCTGCGCATCGAGGACAACATGGAGTCGATCTCGCGCGGCATCAACTCCTCGCTGCAGCTCTCCAAGCGCGGCGGCGGTGTGGCGCTGCTCCTCTCGAACATCCGCGAGTCGGGCGCGCCGATCAAGAAGATCGAGAACCAGTCGTCGGGCATCATCCCCGTCATGAAGCTCCTCGAGGACAGCTTCAGCTACGCCAACCAGCTCGGCGCGCGGCAGGGCGCCGGTGCCGTGTACCTGAGCGCGCACCACCCCGACATCATGAAGTTCCTCGACACCAAGCGCGAGAACGCGGACGAGAAGATCCGCATCAAGACGCTCTCGCTGGGCGTCGTCATCCCCGACATCACCTTCGAGCTCGCGAAGAAGAACGAGGACATGTACCTGTTCTCGCCGTACGACGTCGAGCGCATCTACGGCGTGCCGTTCGGGGATCTCTCGATCACCGAGAAGTACCAGGAGATGGTCGATGACGCGCGCATCAAGAAGACCAAGATCAGCGCGCGCCACTTCTTCCAGACCATCGCCGAGCTGCAGTTCGAGTCGGGCTACCCCTACATCGTGTTCGAGGACACGGTGAACCGGGCGAACCCCATCAAGGGCCGCATCAACATGTCGAACCTCTGCTCCGAGATCCTCCAGGTCAACACGCCGACCACCTACAACGAGGACCTGAGCTACGACCAGATCGGCAAGGACATCTCCTGCAATCTCGGTTCGATGAACATCGCGGCCGCGATGGACGGCGGCGATCTCGGCGGCACCGTCGAGCTCGCGATCCGCGCCCTCACCTCGGTGAGCGACCAGAGCCACATCAGCTCGGTGCGCTCGATCGAGGACGGCAACGACCAGTCGCATGCCATCGGCCTGGGGCAGATGAACCTCCACGGCTACCTCGCCCGCGAGCACGTGCACTACGGCTCCGAAGAGGGCATCGACTTCACGAACATCTACTTCTACACGGTGCTCTTCCACGCCATCCGCGCCTCCAACCGACTCGCGATCGAGCGCGGCAGCGTCTTCGGCGGATTCGAGGACTCGAAGTACGCGTCGGGCGAGTTCTTCGACAAGTACACCGAGCAGGCGTGGCAGCCGGAGACCGAGCGCGTGCGCGAGCTGTTCGAGCGGGCGGGCGTCGCGGTCCCCACCCAGGACGACTGGCGCGAGCTCAAGGCGAGCGTCATGCAGCACGGCATCTACAACCAGAATCTGCAGGCCGTGCCGCCGACCGGATCCATCTCGTACATCAACAACTCGACGAGCTCGATCCACCCGATCGCGTCGAAGATCGAGATCCGCAAGGAGGGCAAGCTCGGGCGCGTCTACTACCCGGCGCCGTTCATGACGAACGAGAACCTGGAGTACTACCAGGACGCCTACGAGATCGGTCCCGACAAGATCATCGACACCTACGCCGCGGCGACGCAGCACGTCGACCAGGGCCTGTCGCTCACGCTGTTCTTCAAGGACACCGCGACCACCCGCGATATCAACCGGGCGCAGATCTACGCGTGGCGCAAGGGGATCAAGACGATCTACTACATCCGCCTGCGCCAGCTCGCGCTCGAGGGCACGGACATGTCGGAGTGCGTCAGCTGCATGCTGTGAGCGCGGTTCGTTGAGCGAGCGCAGCGAGTTGAAACGCGCTCCGTGATCCCGACTCGCTGCGCTCGCATCGTCCATCATCCTGCGTGAGCCGTTCCCGTCATCCTGCGGGAGCGGAGCGAGTCGCAGGATCCGCACGCCGGTCATCCTGTGCGAAGTCGCAGGATCCACCATCATGAATGTAGACACTGCGACTCCCTCCGGTCGCGCAGCACGACGAGAACAATGAGGAACCGATGAACTTCAAGCTGGGACACGCGGTGCAGGCGATCAACTGGAACCGCATCCAGGACGACAAGGACCTCGAGGTCTGGAACCGCCTGGTCAACAACTTCTGGCTGCCCGAGAAGGTGCCGCTGTCGAACGACGTGCAGTCGTGGGCCACCCTCACGCAGGAGGAGCAGCTCCTCACCATGCGCGTGTTCACCGGTCTCACCCTGCTCGACACCATCCAGGGCACGGTGGGCGCCGTCTCGCTGATCCCCGACGCGATCACCCCGCACGAGGAGGCCGTCTACACGAACATCGCCTTCATGGAGTCGGTGCACGCGAAGAGCTACTCCTCGATCTTCTCGACCCTGTGCTCCACCCAGGAGATCGACGACGCCTTCCGCTGGTCGATGGAGAACCCGAATCTGCAGAAGAAGGCGCAGATCATCGTCGACTACTACGAGGGCGACGACCCGCTGAAGCGCAAGGTCGCCTCGACGCTGCTCGAGTCGTTCCTGTTCTACTCGGGCTTCTACCTGCCCATGTACTGGTCGAGCCACGCCAAGCTCACCAACACGGCCGACCTCATCCGCCTCATCATCCGCGATGAGGCGGTGCACGGCTACTACATCGGCTACAAGTTCCAGAAGGGCCTCGAGAACGAGACCGAGGAGCGCCGCCAGGAGCTCAAGGACTACACCTTCTCGCTGCTCTACGAGCTCTACGAGAACGAGGTCAAGTACACCGCCGACCTCTACGACCCGGTGGGCCTCACCGAGGACGTCAAGAAGTTCCTGCACTACAACGCCAACAAGGCGCTCATGAACCTCGGCTACGAGCCGATGTTCCCCAAGGAGATGACCGACGTCAACCCGGCGATCCTCTCGGCGCTCTCCCCGAACGCCGACGAGAACCACGACTTCTTCTCGGGATCGGGATCCTCCTACGTCATCGGCAAGGCCGTCGCCACCGAGGACGAGGACTGGGACTTCTGAGTCGTTGATGTAGCCCCAGGCCCGTGAGGGCTGATGAGAGGCCCGGAACTGCAGGATTCTGCAGTTCCGGGCCTCTTTTCATGCCACCTCCTGATGAACAGAGGAGGACGGAAATGCACATCAGTATCCAGTCGGAGTGGCACGGAGGTGGCACGGGCGCACCTGCCAGACCAGAGCGGGGTGGGTTCCCGGACGGAAAGCAGGTTCGAGAGGTCACCGAGGCCGTGCCACAACGTGCCAGCGAGGACGTTTCAGGCTCGCTCGGAACCGCAGAATCATGCGGATCTGGGCTGATCCAGGTGCCTAGTGGCACGAAGTGGCACGACCGTCCGCAACAGTCCGTTTGCGGCCACGGGAGGGCATGATGAGCGTCACGGAGCAGAAGAGGCCAACTACAAAGCGTGAGACCTGGGGAAGCCTGCGAAAGCTCCCTTCGGGGCGATGGCAGGCTCGCTATCCGGCGCCTGACGGGGAGATTTACACTGCGCGAACCGACGACGACAAACCGCTGACGTTCCTTACCAAGACGGATGCTCGCACCTGGCTCGCAGGCGCTCACACGAAGATTGCTCGCGGCGACTGGCAGCCTCCGTCCGCAGTGGCTGCACGTCGTCGCGCGGAAGCAGCTGCGGATCAGGCGCGCGCGGTCGGGTTCTCGGAGTACTCGGAGCGTTGGCTTGCAATGATCCGCACGGAGCCGAACCGCAGCGGTAAGAAGCGTGCCGTCGGCACCGTCCGCTCTTACCAGAGCAAAGTCACGGGCTATCTGGTGCCAGAGTTCGAGAACACTCCAATCCGTGACATCGACGAGGCCCGGATTCGCGTCATGACAGAACGCCTCGACAAGATCCCATCGCCGTTGAATCCGAGGTCGAAGTTCAACGGCGTCACGCGTCCGGTCTTGATCGTATTGATGATGATCTTGCGACAGGCGGCACGGGACGGCATCACTCCTGCGGCTCCGAACGTCTCGATTCCACGTCAAGAGCCGGTGCGACACGATGCCGACCACGATGCCAGCGAGGACGTGATCGCACCCGAACAGGTTGAAGCTTTGTATGCGGCGGCACCCCCTGAGTGGTCGATCATGGTGCTGCTGGCCGCGTGGTGCCAGTTGCGGCGAGGCGAGTGCCTCGGACTCCAACGCCGAGACGTTGAATGGTACCCAGACGGGAGCGCCACGCTGCACGTACGTCGACAGCTGAACGCGAACACCGGGGACTACACAGATCTGAAGAGCGACGCAGGCAAGCGATCGCTCAGCGTCCCAGATCTGATGGTTGATCGCCTGCGCGAGCACCTTCTGTCGCGCGTCGCGCCGGAGGCCAAAGCGCCCTTGGTGCCGGCAAGCCCTCGCGGAAGCATGCCCCTTTCCAACACTCGCTGGGGGTTCATCTGGGGTGACGTCCGTGACAACGTCGCTGGGCTGCCCCCAAGGTTTCGCTTCCACGATCTGCGCCACACCGGTCTGACGCTGTTCGCTCAAGAGGGTGCCACGTTGGCTGAGCTGATGCGTCGGGGCGGGCACTCGGATATGAGGATCGTGTTGCGATACCAGCACGCCACGATGACGAGAGATCGAGAACTCGCCTGTCGAATGAGTCGCCGTGTCGAGGCTGCCATCACCTCCGCACTGCCTGAGAACGGTAGTAGCGGTGCGGCCCGGGATTCGTGAAGGGCACCTATGGGATGAACCCATGTGACGACAGAGAAGGAGAGGTGTTGACATGGTTCGTCAATCTCGAACAAAAGTGCCCGTCGAGAACCTGGTCCCGTTGGCAGAGGCCGCGGTGAGATTCGGGGTGTCCGTGAAGACGCTACGCCGGCGGATCTCGGACGGCACGGTTACTGGGTACCGTGTGGGACGCCTGATCCGAGTCGACATGAAGGAGCTGGAAGAACGATTGCTGGTCGAGATTCCATCGACGCGATAGAAGTGAAAAGGGAGGAACGGTCCTGGCGGACGTTCCTCCCTTTCGTGTTGGCCGGGAGTCCAACCACGGGTGCCGGCCGGGATCATTGAGACTTCGAACCCTTTGCGGCCGCGACCGCGGCGGCGATCGTTTCCTCTTCGATCTGGGCGCGACGGGCGGCGTCGGCAGAGACGAACGTGATGAAGTCAGCGTCCCGATCCGGGATTACCTCATCCTCAATCGGTGCCTGCGCAACCTCACCAGGCCAGGTGGTCTGCCGAGTTGGCCGGTCGCGATCCAGGCGGGTGCCGCAGGTGGCCACCCATTCGCGGAGCCGTTCGCGGGCGAGCGCGAAATCGGTGTGCCACGCGATCGGCCCCGACCCGTCCTGTTCGGGGTCGTAGCTGCACAGCCAATGCGTGTGCAGCGCAGAGAGCTCCCAGACGAGTTCGGGATGCCGATGCCAGAACGGCGGCACTACCGACGCGGGCAGCCCATAGGTCTCGCGGAGCTGGTTCACCCACTGGTTCAGATCGAGCCATTCTTGTTCGGCTTCGTGCGAGCGCAGGAGATGCCAGTTGATCGGCTTCGGGGTGATCGGCAGAGAGACAGTGCTGAGCGGGTCAGTGCCGTCGTCCTCCTCCTCGAGTTCTTCGGGGTCGAAGCCTTCCTCGTCGGCGGGCGCGTCGATGTTCATGGCGGGGTCCCCTTCCCGGTTCACATGGCCCTGGCGAACACCGGCGACGTGCTCCGCTCAGTGCCTCGGGCAGCGGTGCTGGTGCGTTCGACGGTTCGGCTGGCGCGCTGGCTGCGATCCATCGTGAAGGTGGTGCGGGCGGCGTCGGGGCCGATCTTCGAGACGATGAACTGCTCGATCTCGGTCGGCACACCGTCTCGCTCGATGGTTCGGCGATTCACGCGCCCCTCGGCGACGAAGTTGTCGTGCTTCTGCAGCGTCGACAGTGCGCGCACGGCGCTCTCCCCGAACGCGACGAGGTCATGGAACGAGGGTTCGAGCTCCGTGAATGTGCCGTCCTCCTCACGCCGGTAGCGGGGCTTGCCCACGCGGGCGAACATGCGCGGCACCCCGCTCTTCGTGGACGAGGGATGCGGGGTGGTTGCGATGAACCCTGACAACGAGGTCTTGGTCGGGATCGACACGATTTCGCCTCCTGCTTCACGGCCGCGCCCATCACGGCTCTACGAAACAGGTGCACCTTCTCTGCCTGACGGATCGTCCGCGCCCGGCTGGGTGTTGGCCTGCCGGTAATGGAGTTTTGCTTCGACCGCGCGGCGGTCGGCTACGAGTTGTTTCCCGTCGGCGCGCTGGTTCCAGGAGCGCAGGCGTGCCACGATCGGCGGTGCCGCGCGCAGCAGCACGAGGCCGGTGCCGAACGGGAGTCGGCGGATCGCGTCGGGCGGCATGATCGGTACGCGGCGGATCGAGCGTTGCGCGGAGCGGGTGCCGTGGTCGCCGACGGTGGTGGAGTCGGTGATCTCATCGCGTTCCCCAATCAGGGTTGAGAGGTCTTGGAGGTCGCGGCTGTTGGAGGCGCCGCCGAGGACGATCTTCACGATCGCGGCATCCCAGATCGCGGAGGCCGCGTGCTCCGACCACTGCTCCCGCGCCTGCGCAAGCGACTGCAAGACCGGCATGGTCGTGATCCCTGTGCCGCCGCCTTCGGCCATGAGCGTCGGCAACGACGGCAACGGGCTGAGGTTCGCGACCTCGTCCAAGCAGAGCAGCAGGGGCGGATCGAGTCGTGCGCCTGCGGAGCGTGCGGCGAGGCGGCGGGCTGCCTCGACTACGTCTTCGATGAGCGCTGCGACCAGCGGGGCGCTGTTGTTCGCCCCGGCCGCGGTCGCCAGCAGGTACAGGGTGCCCTTCTTCGCGAGGAAGTCTTCGGGGTTGAATACCTCGTCGGGGCCGGGGGTGACGGCATCGAGCACGCGGGGGTCGGCGAGGGCGGCGAGGGCGAGGGAGACGCCCTGCCAGATCGAATCCCTGGTACGCGGGTCCGCGTCGATCATCGCCTGCAACGCCTCCGCCCACCCGCCCGCGGCTTGCGGGTGGGTGGCGAGGATCGATACGGCGTCGCCGGCGGCTGCGGGGTCGAGCGTCCACCGGAACAGGTCGGCGGGCTGCCGCTGGTCGAGGGCGGCGGCGTGGAGCAGACATTGGAGCGCAACACGGGTTTTCGCTTCCCAGAAGTCTCCGCCCTCGACCCCGCCTTTCCCGAGCCCGGTGGCGGAGGCGAGCCCTGCGGCGCGAATCATCGCGGTGAGGGGATCGGTGCAGCCTCTGACGGGCGACCAGCGGAGCCCGGCGGGGATGCCGTCGGCGAGGTGCTGCGGATCGAACACCGCCACCGGCCCCACCTTCTCCCTGGCCCGGATCGTGGCGGTCACGTTGTCCGGACGAGTGGACGTGGTGACGACCGCGCCGGGGGCGGTGAGGATCGAGTTGATGACGATGTGCACGCCCTTCCCGGAGCGGGGCGGCCCGATCAGCAGGATCGAGTCTTCGACCGACGCCCACACCTCGACCCCGCGCGACACCCCGAGCCGGTACCCGACCTCTGAAGGCTCAGGGTTCTCGAGCGACGGGCGCAGGTTCCCCGCCCGAGCCAGGAGCGCGCGCGGAGATCCCGCTTTCGCGACTTCGGCGCGGGTGGCGATCCCGGCGATCCGGTACGGGTCCATCGCCTGCCGGCGGCCGTGCTGCCGGATCGCCGTCCACCCCCGCCAGGCCGCAGCCCCGGCGGTGAAGATCATGGTGCCGGCGATGACCCAGTACACGACCGGGTTCAGGCCCGGCGCGCCGAGTGCGGCGCCAGGGGCGCCGGGGTGCAGGAGCACCCCGGCCCCGGCGCCGAACCCGGTATCGGGTTGCGGGGTGCCGGTGAGGAACGCGGTGACACTGCCCGCAGCCCGGAGGATCACCGCGATGACGGCGAGGGTGGCGAGCCCTACGAGGGCGGCGTTGGTGAGTTCGTCGCCGAGGCTCCCCGTCGGGCGGATCGGGGAGGTCACTGCGGTGCCCCGATGCAGACGGTGGCAGAGATCCGGCCGAGGAGAATCACTTCATTGGTGGGCGCGTGGTCGAGGTAGCGGGAATCGATCAGGGCGCGGGCGATGCCGTCGGGCCCTGTCTCGGTGTGCGCGATGACGATCGCGACCGCGACATCCTCGCCCGGCACCATCCCCGACCCCGCGAACTGCACCAGACGCGGCACCACCGGCACCGGCACCGCGGCCACGGGCGGAACCTGTTGCACCGGCTGCGCCTCTGGTTGTGGGGTGCGGCGCGGGCGCGGGGTGTAGAAGTCGGTCATCGTGCGGCCGTCGGTTTCGATGACGTCGACGCGGATCGTGCAGTCGGTCTGCTCGCGGATCGCGTCCACGATCGCCGGGAACGATCCCCGCCGCCACGGCGGGGAGAACTCCGGCGGCAGAAACGGCGCCCCGTCGACCGTGACGGCCAGGGTGCCGTCCTCGGCGACGACGATGCGCACCATCACCACGGACGGATCAGCAGGGTTCGAGCGATCACGCTTCGACATACAGGGTCTCCTTCATAAGACGGGCAGGCAGAGATCGGCCCGAGGCAAGGGGTGCCATCGGGCCGGAAGACACACACCCAGGACGGCGCGACGTGGATGGCAGTGATGAGCGCCGGGGTTCAGAGCGCTGGCCGGCCCGCGCCGCGGCCTGGGTCTGGGGCGGTGCGGCGGGCGGCCGACTGATATGCCGGCGGGAGCTGGTACGCCGCTGGCGTCGGGTCGAGCATCGCTTCGACATCTCCGACGCTCGTGGTGACTTCTGCGAGGCCTTCGGCGAGGAGCCGGTGGCAGCCGGCTGAGTTCGCGGAGGTGATCGGCCCAGGGATCGCGCCGAGCTGGCGGCCGAGTTCGTAGGCGGCGACCGCGACCCGGAGGCTTCCCGACCGTGCCCCGGCTTCCGGGATCACCGTCGCGGCGGAGAGGGCAGCGAGCAGACGCGAACGTGCCTCGAACCGGCCCTTCGTCGGCGCATATCCTGGCGCGGCCTCGGAAAGGAGGAGGCCACCCTGATCGGTGATGCGGCGGAACAGGTCATCGTGCGCCTGCGGATACGGCCGATCCAGGCCACCCGCGAGCACCGCGATCGTAGATGCCGAACGCGCAGTGAGGGCGGCGCGGTGGGCTTCGGCGTCGATGCCGTAGGCGCCGCCCGAGACGAGGATGCGCGGCGACGCTGCGAGCTGCCACGCGAACTCACGAGTGACCTGCACCCCATAGCCGGTGGCGGCGCGGGCGCCGGTGATCGTCACCCGGGACGAGAGCGAGGCGGTGAGCAGTTCCGGGTTGCCCTTCGCCCACAGCGCCAGCGGTGCGGCGTGGCCGAGGTCTGCGAGGGCTGTGGGCCAGCCGGGGCGGTGCGGGGTGAGGATGCGCAGGCCGTGGCGCTCGGTCAGGCCGATCAGCTCATCGGTGAGCGCGTCCTTCTGCAACGAGGCGGCCTGCTGCCGCCACCTCACCCCGGCCACAGGGTCGACCTGTGACGGGATCGCTGCGCCTGGGTCGCGGATCAACGCGAGCGTCTCCGTGACGCCGATGGCCTGCACGAGCTGCCCGGTGACCGGATCACCGGGCTCGGTGAGCACGGCGAGCGTGATCCGCGCGATCGTGTCTGCCGTGTACTCGCTCATTACCGCCTCCTGCACCGCCGTCACTGTCAGAGGACAGGTGCGCCAGGCGGACACGCGAAAAGGGCGGGGCGCAGACCCTGGGGAATGGTCTGCGCCCCGCCCAGCATGGGGGTGCTGGGGTTACTGGTTCATGAGGTCTTCGATACCGGTGTCCTCCTCTCCGCTGTCTCCGCCTCGCTCCCGGTGGAGCGCGAGCCTGCGCCCGAACCACAGCGTCACTCCGGCCGCGAGGAGCGCGACCAGGCCGCCGGCGGCGATCAGCCACGGGAACCCGCCCCCAGTCGTAGCCAGCTCGGACGGCGTCTCCGGAAGCTCCGGCTGCTCCGGCGTCGGCGGCACCTCTTGCGGCGTCTCGGTCACGACCGTCGTCTCACCCGGTGCACCGCATTTCCCTTCCGCGATGACCTTGCCCGTGGCGTCGTAGAGGGTTTCGACCCAGTAGACGTGCCCGGCACGGTCGACGCTCGTCTTCCCGGAGCGGTAGATGCCAGCCTGGGTGACGGCGATCTTCTCGGAGGTGAAGAACGGCACCTCGCAGACCGGCTCGGCGTCGGGGTCGTGGGGGCCGTAGGCGCGGAACACGAGGTACGCGCCGTCGGGGATCTTCGTCCCCTGCACGAGTGCGGTATCGTCGAACTCCTCACCGACCCCCGCGACGGGGGTGGCCTGCGTGATGACCGACACCGGCTGCTCGTCATCGGGAACGTAGAACCGCTCCCAGATATCCGTCGGCGAGCTCGTGAAGGGCTGCACGCGGTCGTCGCCCGCGAACCGCGTGACGATGACGTAGTAGCCGGCCTCGGTCGGCTGGATGCGGTCCTCATTGGTGTAGCCGATGTCGTAGACCCCGTTCTTCGCGGGCGTCGTGATCCGCGTGAGCACCGGGGCATCCGACAGATCGAGATCGTCGGTGAGCTCCGCATCGGTCTGGAAGGGGCCGTAGACGGTGTGCTCGATCTCCTGCTCGTCGGGCCCCCAGTAGCCGTCACCTGTGAACTCGGGGTGATTCTCCGGGAACCCAGAGACGGTGATCCGGTCGAACGCGCGCCCGTTCTTGTGGACGTTGTATTCGCGGACTTCCGAGGTGATCGTGAGCGGCCACCTGACGGAGTGCGATTCGATGTTGATGCCGTACTCGTCCTGCCAATCGGCGGCGATGTACGGGCGCACCCACTCCGGCTGCGACGCCTTCTTCACCTGCCACACCCAGGCCACGAACCCCGCATCCGGCAACTCCACCTCGGGCGACTCGTACTCACCGGGCCCGGGCGCGGTTACCGTGACGGTGCCGATCGGCACCGCACCCGCCGGCGCCTCCGCACCCTGCACCGGCGGGAGGGTTCCGGGTGCCTGGTAGGCGGTGCCCTCGAAGACGACCGGGATCGGCTCGCCGTTGTGCTTCAGCCAGGCGCCATTGGTCGAGGAGACCGTGATCGTATCCGTCACCCGGTCGCCGGGCTTCACGAGCTTGCCGTTCGCCTTCGATACCGCCTCCGGCTGGAACGGCGTGACCGAGGTCTCGGCCACCCGCCCGAACCGATCCGTGAAGGAATCGGTGAGGTACTTCGCGTTCGCACCCTGCTTGGTCTTGTCGATCCTCCACACCCACGTGTAGAACCCCGACTCCGGGGCCGTGAGCGTGCCCGGCGACACGTAGTTCCCGGGGTGCGTGAGCGTCAGCGACTCGGTCCCGAGCACGGGCGCGCCCTCTGGCGGTGCGTTCGCTTCGACCGGCTGCGCGTCGAACGGCCCGTAGAGGGTGCCTTCGGCGAGCACCGGCACCGGGATACCGTTCACCTTGATCCAGGAGTGCTTCGTCACCGTGACGTTCAGCTTGTCGGAGAATACGTCGCCTGCCTGCACGAACTTCGCATCCACGACCGTCTCGATCACCGGCCGGAAGTCCAACGGAATCACCGCTGACTGCGCAGAGGCGAACAGCGGCTCGAACGAGGCCGCGCCGAGGATGCGTTGCTCGCCCGGAGTGTAGAACAGGTCCACGCCAGCCCCGTACCCAAGCGACGGAGCCTTGAGGCTCGCGGTGATCTGATAGTCCGGTGCGCCCTCGGGTGGGATACCGACGATCTCATGTGTCCCGACACCGAGTGTCGCGGAGGTGCTGCCGTTCGTGAAGTTGGCGTTGGTGAGCGTAACGGTGCCGGTTGCGCTCGTGGGGTTCGCCTGGACTTTGAGCTGCCCCTGGTACTGGTCGGTCATCGTGATCGACATCGACACCGACGGGTTCGCGACGGCGTTCGCCGCCGACTCGCTCCGCATCGTGGTGAGGTGCGACAGGATCGTGGCCTGCATGTTCCCGGGTGCCCGGGTGACGAACTGCCCGTCTCCGCCGCGTGCGGAGTAGTTGCCGCGGTCGGCGATATCCCAGACGTATAGCTGGACGGCGGAGGTGATGTTTGGATCGTTGCTCTCACCCCACCGCCCGAGTACGTAGTTCAGGCGGGCGAGCTCGGTCGCGCTGAGGCTGTCGAGCGTGGTCTTCAGCTCCGGGTGTTGCGTGTTGCCCCACGGGGCGAGCGCGTCGAGATCCATGCAGTACGCCTGACGGCCATGCGACGAGAAGGAACCGAGCCAGAGATCCTGATTGCCATACCCGACGCCCAGGGTCGCGGCCTGCGCCGGGGCTGCCGGGAAGAACAGGCTGCCAAGTAACATCAGCAGGATTGTGAGGGTCGTCGCAACGCTTGAGACAACGCGGCCGGGCAGCGGTGATTTGTCGGGTGGTACGAGAATGTGAGCAGACAAGTGGGATCTCCTTATTGATTGTGTCCGCCGTCGTCAGAACGGCAACAGCTACTAGTCAGGTGCGCACACTGCACCGGTAGGACTTGGACGAGCACTACATAGGTCTCTCCGGTTGCTCAGTGCAGCGCGACGGGGCTGCCGGGAATGCCGCGCCATAGTAGAAGTACCCCGCTTCATGGAATCTCGTGTCAAAGCAGGTCGCTGCCCGGCTCCGGCAGCGGGTGCCGTCGACGATCGCAACGAGGTCGAAGCCCTCGGTTCCGTACTCGGTGGTGATCCGAAGGCTGCCGTTCGGGTCGATCCGCGCGGCTGCGCCATACTGTACGGTGCCAGGACGAAGCAGATTGGTGAGTACTCGGTGCTGGTCGGTGCGGAGGGCGCTGCGCAGCGATGCGACCGAGGATTGGGGTTCGGTGAGTAACCAAATGCCCGAGGGCTTGCGCTACCCGGCGCCTTGACGCGATCTATCCACTCGATTCTGAACTGACCGCATTACCCAGACCAGAGCGTCGAGTGCTTGGAACGTGTTCCCGAAGAGCATCAGCGCTGCAACGTCGGGATCTTCATCATCAAGGCTGGAGAAGGAGACGCCATCGGCGGTACTGCTTTCGACGGCACATTCAGTATCGACGCCTCTGCTATCACGAGGGAGTCCATCCCGGTCTGGGGGAGGGGATGTGGCTACGGCAATCGCTGTCGACAGGTCCTGCGTGCTGTTCATCAAGTCCACCGCCTATGGCCGAGAAGACTCGCTCACGCACATCGGACCCTTATCGACCGAATGCACGCCCACGAGTGGGAACGTGCCAAGCTCACCGACCGAGGCGCCAAGCTGCTCGTGCCGACCGTACTCATCATCGCCGCTTCTCCGTGGGCGCCTGTGAACACCGTCTCCGCCACCGTGAAGGGCGCGATCGGCTCCGCCTCCAAGCACTGAAATGTGCCCAAGCTCCGTCAGGAGTTCGAAGAGCTGGGTACGATCCGCACCGTGGCCCTCAACGGTAAAGGCGCACTTACCCGCAACTAACCCCAAGTCGTCGAAGTCGTGAGCTTCGAATGCGCCGAACGCGAGGTGATCGGCTTCGCCAACGCACTCGAATCATCCAGCATGCACCCGCCGTCGTGACCGTGCCCGATGCGGCGACCAGGCGAGATGCTTAGTAGGATGAGCCGTAGCGCGGAATCACCGGCACCGCCTCCTGCCAGAGGATCCGAATCAGTATTGTCCGCTGGGTTGATCCCGGTAAGGACCGACTCGCCACCGAGTAGCTTGCCGAGCAGGGTATGATCATCGTCGTGATCGAAGCCGATTGGGAACTCCCCAATCTCATCGAGGTTCGCGACGAGTTGCGTGCGCGGGATTGGCTGAGACGATCCAAATGCTGCAGGAGACGGGATCTCTCGATCATGCTCACCGGTGGCCACGATTGCACTGCACAGGCTCTGGCGGCCGACTCCGGCATCTTGAGTATGCACGCCGGGCGGTCCCCGCAGACAAGGCCATGCCATCAGCGCCCTCGTCGCCGCTGATCCCACGGTGATAGTCGGCGATGGTTTTTACGACGTCCCGGTCCCGGCGCTCGCTCCGGTGACCGTCGCGATGAGCGTCAAGGTTCCGCGGCTGCCATTGAGTCTGCTGGCGTTGCCAATAGCCGTCACGATTCAGTCTTCATTCCGCAGAACCTTGTGCCAGCTCAGCGGGGCCGGCGCATCGTTATCCGGAATATAGCCCTAGCCCTCTACATCGTGATTGTCCCCTCGTGCTGTTCTGTGCACTCGGGTAACCCGGAGTCGTGCACGTTCTCAAACTCGCGTAGCGCTCGTGATCCTCAACGGCGTCCCTGCCCCATACCAGTGGGTGCGGCAGGATCAGCCCTGGCATGCGGAGCCGCGCCGACACTGGCAAAAGCGCCGACGTACGCCCACACGCAGTAGCATCCCCTGGCTGACCTCAGGTTCCGATGCTAAATTGTTACATGACAATGGAGGTGATGGAGTGATGAGTGCACGCGTTGCATCGCGACGACCGCTATCGCGGCGTGCGATCCTGACCCTCGTCTGGGTCGGCGCCTTCGTCATCCTCGGTCTCGTCGGACTGCGCGCGCACAGCGCCGAACTCAGCAGCGTGCCGGTAATCGCCGAGGCCTCGGCGAGCACCAGTGCGACCACCCCCTCAACAGCCTCGACCGCCACGCTCGTCGAGGGGGGCGAGCACGCCGCCCACGGCAGCGTGCAGAGCTGGCACCTCGATCTCATCGCGATCTGCATGCTCACCATGCTCGCCACTCTGATGCTGGTCGTGCTCTTCACCCGGCGACCGTGGCTACAGCTGCGGCTCGGCAGGATCCGCGAATGGGCGGTCGCCCTGCCGCGCGCACCCGCCCGCCCGCAGCCATTGCTGCTCCTTCACTCGATCTCGCGAACCTGATCTCCACCGGGAAACCCGTGCACGGGGATAGCCCGCGAAGCTCCGTGTGCCTCCAACCGGCACCACGTTCCCACTGAGAGCTTCGCCGGCCCCTGCAAAAGCGCTGACATCGGCACGCCTTCCGGCATTGCGCACTCTCGAACATCACTCGGGCGCACGAGCGCCCCCGATCAGGAGCCAGCAGTTTGAACTCCACAGATTCACCGATCAAAGCTAAACACTTCCTCTTCGTCTTCGGCACCGTGCTCCTGAGCATCTGTTTCGCCGTCGTCTCGTTCTTCGTCCTCGGAGTCGTCTTTTGAGGCGGCGTCGGCACGCCGAGGAATCGGCGGGGCCGAGGCGGAGCACCTGGATCGAACCCACTGATACAGACGAACGCTCGACCGACGACTCGGCTCGGCCCCGCCGATCCAAGCATGCAGCCGCAGCACCGTCCACGGTGCCATACACCGATCTCCCGGCGCAGCCCGTCAGCGAGCGGCCTGCCGCCGAGGAGACGCCGACCGGGGGCGGAACGGAACCCGAGACCGGCACGGCACGGCGACGCTCACAACTGCGCAGCTTCGTCGCTGGCAGTACGGCGCTCGCGAGCGTCACCGTACTCGTGGCGGGTACCGTCTTCCCTGCGACCAGCGCCGCGACCGCCGATACCCCCGTCTTCGCGAGCCGACAGCAGGCCTTCGTCACGGGAGGCACAACCGACACTCCGACGCTGCTCGACGAGCTCTCGGTCTCCCCGACTGCGATCGCGCCCGAGATCGGGCTGAGCGGTGGGGCAGTGACCGTCAGCGGCCTCACCGACACCACATTGCAGTACCCCTTCGCCCAAGAGGTGCCGCTCACCGATGGCTTCGGATACCGCTCCGCACCAGTCGCAGGCTTCCACGACGCACAAGACATGGCCGCTGCCGGCGGCACTCCGATCCGCATCGTCGGTGACGGCGTGATCACTGAGGCTGGCTGGGCCTCCGACGGCTGCGGCTTCTCGCTGAAAGTCCAGCACCAGGTTGCCGGTCAAGAGGTCATCAGCCGGTACTGCCATATGCAGGAGAACTCCCACTCCTGGCAGGTTGGCCAAACCGTTCAGGGAGACGACCAAGCCGGACTCGTCGGAACCACCGGGATGTCCTTCGGCAACCACCTGCACCTGGTGGTGCGCGTCGAAGATGAGCCCGTCGACCCGCTGCCGTTCATCGCCGCGAACTCGAAGTAGCCCCCTCCCCGGCGAGCACTCGCCAGCGTCAGTAAGGACAACCCCCGACCGTGTACCCCGCGATGGCCAGCCTCGAGCTCGGCGACCTCTTCCAGTTCGATTTGCGCAGCATGTCGCCGCTCGCCTGGCTCGCCGTCGTCTGCCTCTCCATCTACCTGACCGGGGCGATCTCCCTCTGGGTACGGGGAAAACGATGGGGCGTCGGTTCGACGCTGCTGTTCACCGTCGGCTGCCTCCTCTGGTTCGCGGCCACCGGACTGCGCGCGAACGCCTACGCCGAGGAACTCGTCTCGGTGCTGCTCTTCCAGCAGATCACGCTCATGGTCGTCGCACCCCCGTTCCTGCTCATGGGCTCTCCCGGCCGTCTGCTCCTGCGCGCGACGCCGCGCCGGGGACTCGGGCGGCCGGTGATGCGCGCCGCGCTCAGCGCCTACCGCTCGCGCACCGCCCAGGTGCTCCTGCACCCGGCCACCGTGATCGTCATCGCCGTCGTCGCCTTCCCCACCCTGTACTTCACCGACACCCTGAGCTGGTTCCTCGAGCTCCCGTCCGGGCATCTCATCCTGCTCACCCTGTTCCTCGCCTTCGGCATGATCGGTGGCGCTCCGCTGTGGTCACTCGACCCGTTGCCGCGCGCCCCATCGTTCGTGGTACGCATCGTCGACGTGCTCCTCGAGATCCAGATCCACGCGATCTTCGGGCTCGTGCTGCTGCGCAGCACCGAGCCCATGTTCCGCTGGTACGCCACCGACCCCGAAGCGTGGGGGATCAGCCGCGCTCTCGACCAGGCCATCGCTGGCGGCCTGATCTGGTCATACGGCGAGCTGCCGCTGATCATCGTGCTCATCGTCACCATTTCCAAGTGGCGCACGAGCGATCTGCGGCAAGCGAAACGTCGAGAAGCTCAAGAGGACGCGGAACTCGACGCCTACAACGCCTACCTCGCCGCGAAGTTCGGAAAGGAGCAGTGATGGCGACGATCCTTATCTTCGCGCTCACCGCGATGCTCGGCGTGCTGGCCATCTTCCAGATCGCCCTGGCTGCCGGTGCACCGCTCGGCAAGTACGCGTGGGGCGGGGAACACATCACGCTCCCGCTCAACCTCCGCCTCGGCGCGATCTCCGCTGTGCTCCGCTACGCCTTCATCGCTTTCATCGCCCTCGATCGCAGCGGCACCATCGCTGTGCTGCCCGGGGAGTTCAGCTTCTGGGTGATGTGGCTCATCGTCGCTCACCTCGGGTTCAGTGTGATCCTCAGCCTGCTCTCCAAGAGCAAAGACGAGAAGATGACGCTCGCTCCCTACACCTTCGTGATGGGCCTGCTCAGCCTGCTCATCGCTCTTCAATAGGGTGCAGTATGCCGTGCGCGTCAGTCCACTCCCATGATCGCCTTGAACCCGCTCGGTATAATCGGGGTGTGTCCTCAGTTCCCCGCAGTGCCCGCATCACGCGGCGACGATTCACGATGAGAGCCGCGACGCTGCTCCTCGCCGCAATCGTCACCGTCGTGGGCTTGTGGGGCGTCTCCCACGCCGATGATGTCGGCTTCTCCGCGCCGGCGGCCGCCTCGAACACGGTCGCAGCCACCTCCTTCGACGCCGCAGTGGGACACTTCGCCGACACCGTGGGGGAGACCACCGCCAGCGACGACATCCTGATCGGTGTTGTCACCTGCCTGCTCGGGATACTCTGCGGCTTTGCCTTGGCGATCCTGATCGTCTTCGCGCTCCGCTGCAGGCAGATGCGGTTCCAACGCCAGCGCCCCCAGATCGCTCCGATCGCCGCAACTGCAGCGTTCAATCATCGCGGCAGGCATCGCTTCGGCCTGCACGACCTCAGCCTCCTGCGCATTTAAGCGCCCCTCACGCTGCCCCCTGAGGCAGGAACGGGCCGGCACGTCCGCCATGCCCGCGACCACGCGTTGAGGAATGAGGAGAACCAGGAACTTGAGGACGTCCAAACCGACGTACCTGCTGCTGACCGCACTCGTAGCGACCGCCGCAATCAGCATTGGGCTGATCGGCTGCACAGCCGCCGCGCCGATGTCGGAACAGTACCAGCAGGGCAGTGAACGAAGCGGCACTTCTGATGGCCGCATCGTCGAGATTCCGGTCGACGAGCGTGGCGCCGCCGTGAGCTTCAGCGGCACCACCGAATACGGCGACCCGGTTTCCAGCGACGACTACGCCGGAGAGGTGTACGTCGTGAACTTCTGGTACGCCGCCTGCGGCCCCTGCATCATCGAGGCCCCCATGCTCGAGGAGGTCTGGCTGAACTACCAGGATGAGGGCGTCGGGTTCCTCGGTGTGAACATCTACGACCAGCCCGCAACCGCCGTCGCCTTCGCCGAAGAGAACGGCATCACCTACCCGAGCATCATCGATGTGAACGACGGCCGCGTCAAGCAGGCCTTCGCCGGCGTCACCCCGATCCAGGCCACGCCCACCACGCTCGTGCTCGACCGCGAGGGGCGCGTCGCGGCCCGCATCATCGGGCAACTCGAGTCCGCCTCCATCCTCGACACGCTCGTCGCCGACGCACTCGCGGAGACGCCATGAACCCGAGCGATCTCGTTTTCGACGGCGCACTCTGGGCGGGTGTGCTCATCGCCGCACTCGCCGGCTTCGTCTCCTTCGCCTCCCCCTGCGTGCTTCCGCTCGTACCCGGTTACTTCGGCTACCTTGGCTCCGCCGTCGCCCCCGTCGAGCCGAGCTTTGCACCTGCCCGCGGCACCACCGCACAGCGCCGCCGCCTGCTCCTGGGTGTTCTCCTGTTCATCGCCGGATTCTCCATCGTGTTCGTCACTGTCACCGTGCTCGGAGGTGTCTTCGGCCAGGTCTTCCTCGCCTATGCCGACATCGCCACCCGTATCCTCGGCGTCGTCGTGATCGTCATGGGGCTCGCCTTCGTCGGGGTCTTCCGCAAGATGCAGCGCACTGTCCGACCCCGCTTCCGCTCACGCCTGGGCCTCGCCGGGGCGCCACTGCTCGGTCTCGCCCTCGGTATCGGCTGGACACCGTGCATCGGGCCCACCCTCGCCGCGATCATCTCCGTGTCGTGGAACCTCGGCGACCCCGTCCGTGCGGGGCTGCTCGGCGTCGCCTACTCGCTCGGCCTCGGTATCCCGTTCCTGCTGCTCGCCCTCGGGCTCGGCTGGGCCACCCGCTCGATGTCGTTCCTGCGGCGTCACATCCGCGCCATCAACATCGCCGGCGGAGTTGTCCTCGTCGTGCTCGGCCTGCTCATGGTAAGCGGGCTCTGGACGCGCCTCATGTCCTCCCTGCAGGGGGTGATGGCGAATGTCCAGCTCCCGCTCTGAGAACGATACCCTCCCCGCACGCCCAAGCGATCACGTCGACTCCACCGAACGCGGCAGCGGCGACGTCGGCCTCGGGTGGCAGGGCTGGCTCCGATGGGGGTGGCGGCAGCTCACGAGCATGCGCACCGCGCTCATCCTGCTCCTGCTCATGGCGATTGCCGCGATCCCCGGCTCGCTCTTCCCACAGCGCCAAGCCGACCCCAACGGCGTCGTGAAGTACTTCGACGACAACCCCGAGCTCGCCCCCACCATCGACAAACTGCAGCTGTTCGACGTCTACAGCTCGGCCTGGTTCTCGGCCATCTACCTGCTGCTGTTCGTCTCCCTCATCGGCTGCATCATCCCGCGGATCAAGCATCATGCGAAAGCGCTCCGCGCGCCGGCGCCGAAGACCCCGGCCCGGCTGCAGCGCATGGTCGGCTATTCCTCCAACGATCTGCAACTCGTCGATGATCGCACCTCCGAAGCCGACGTCGCCCAGGCCATCGCGATCGCCGAGAGCGAGCTGCGACGCCGCGGATACCGCACCGCCCGCTACGACAGCGCGACTTCCTGGTCGGTATCCGCCGAACGCGGTTACCTGCGCGAAACCGGCAACCTCGTCTTCCACTCGGCACTCGTCGGGATCCTCGTGACCGTGCTGCTGAGCACCGGCCTCAACTACACCGGCGATCGCGTCATCGTCCAAGGCACCACCTTCGTGAACAGCGAGAGCGCCTACTCCTCGTTCTCGCCAGGACGGTACTTCGACCGAAGCTCACTCACCCCCTACGCACTGAGCCTCGACAGCTTCGACGTCGAGTACGTCGACCCTGGGAAGCCCGGTGCGGGGCAGGCAGGCAACTTCGCTGCCCACCTCTCCATCCGAGAGGCCGGGGACGACGACACCCGTGCCGAGACCGTGCGGGTGAACGCACCGATCGAGGTGAACGGCGACCGCATCTACCTCCTCGGTAACGGCTACGCGCCGATGATCACGATCCGCAACGCCGCCGGAGACGTCGTCTACCAGGAACCCCAGCCCTTCCTCCCGCAGGATTCCGCGATGACCTCGCTCGGCGTGATCAAAGTCCCCGACGGTCTGCCTGAGCAGGTCGGGCTCATCGGCTTCCTGTACCCGACGCAGAGCACCTTGGACACCGGCGCCTACTACTCGGTGTTCCCCGACCTCTACAACCCGATGATGACGTTCAACGTGTTCACAGGAGACCTCGGCATTGACGACGGCACTCCGCGCTCGGTGTACCAGCTCGACACCCAATCGATGACCCAGATCACCGGCGGCGACACCGGTATCGACTCGATCGAGCTCACCCCCGGCGACACCGCCGACCTCCCGAACGGGATGGGAACTATCACCTTCGAGGATCTCACCGTCACCGAGGGCGCCGAAGAGTCGATCAAGCGCTTCGTCTCGCTGCAGATCCAGCGCGACACCGGCGCCACCTGGGTGCTTGTCTTCTCCATCCTCGCCACGGTCGGCCTCATCACCGGCCTCCTCGTGCCGCGCCGTCGGCTCTGGGTGAAAGCCACCCTCACCCGACCAGTCGTCGGCGGCCGCAAGGTCAAGATCGAGTACGCCGGCCTCGCCCGCGGTGAGGATCCAGGCCTCGAGCGCGCCGTCGAACAGTTCCGCACCAGCCACCTCTCGGCCATCGCCGAGCAACTACCGTCACCGCTTTTCAAGAAGGGAACCCCATGAACTGGCCCCCGCACACCGTGCAGAAACCGAACAAGAAGCTGAGCACCTCGCAGAAGGCGGCACTCATCGCCATTCCCGCCGTGCTGCTCATCGCGCTCATCCTGATCCTCATCTCGGTGCTCAACCGGCCCGAAGTCCAGGCGCCCGGCGAGGCGTCGAACAGCGGCGGAACGGGCGGCGGAACCCCCACGCAGAGCGAAGTGCCGCTCGTGCAGGAGAACTCGCACGTCCTCGACGACGCCGGCGAGGGTGCACCCGTGCTCGTCGAGTTCCTCGACTTCGAATGCGAGGCCTGCGGCGCCGTCTACCCGGTGATCGAGGAGATCCGCAAACAGTACGACGGGCAGATCACCTATGTCGCCCGCTACTTCATCACCAACCACACGAACTCCATGAACGCCGCCATCGCGGTCGAGGCCGCGTCGCAGCAGGGCAAGTTCGAGGAGATGTACCAGAAGCTCTTCGAGTCGCAGTCCGAATGGGCGGAGCAGCAAGACTCGCAGGCCGACAAGATCCGCGGCTACGCCGAGGAGCTCGGACTCGACATGGACGCCTTCGATGCGGCCGTCGCCGACCCTGCAACCCAAGCGAGGGTCGAAGAAGACCACAACGCCGGCATGTCGCTCGGCGTGCGCGGCACCCCGACGTTCTTCCTGAACGGTGAGCTGCTGCAACCCCAGACCGTCACCGACATCACCGACGCCCTCGACGCGGCGATCGCGGAGAGCAAGGAGTAGCCATGGATCTGCAACTGCAGGCCGCGCTCGACGAGTTCTCCGTGCTCGCCGTCTGGTCAGCGATCACGATCTACGTCCTTGCGTTCCTCGCCTTCGCCTACGACCTCTCGCAGCGCGCCTCGGCCGCACCCATCAAACAGCGGGAGGCCGCGCTCGTCGGCGCGGCCGGAGGCCCCGCAGCCTCCCCGCAGAACGGGGGAGGGGAGGGGAGCCTCCGCGTGCCCGGTGCCGAACGGTCACGGCGCTACTTCGCGCGCCTCGGTATCGCGTTCACCGCCCTCGGCTTCGCGCTCCATCTCGCCGCCACGGTCACGCGCGGGATCGCGGCCGAACGGGTGCCGTGGGCGAATATGTACGAGTTCGCCCTCATCGGCACCCTGCTGATCGTCGCCGTCTACCTCGCCGCCTTGCGCTGGTACGACCTCCGGTTCCTCGGCGTCTTCATCGTCGGCATGGTGGTGTTCTTCCTCGGTGGATCGACGATCTCCTTCTACGTCGAAGTGACCCCGCTGATGGATCCGCTCAAGAGCATCTGGCTCATCATCCACGTCTTCGTCGCCTCGCTCGCCACCGCGCTGCTCGCGATCGCGGCGGGCCTATCGACGATGCAGCTGCTGCAGGCACGCCGCGAGCGGATCAAGGCCACCGGGGGCGAAGAGGTTGCCCCGGATCGCGGCTACCTGCGCACGCTCCCGAAGGCCGAGGTGCTCGAGACGCTCGCCTACCGCTTCGCGATTCTCGGCTTCATCTTCTGGACGTTCACGCTCATCGCCGGAGCGATCTGGGCGAACGAATCCTGGGGCCGCTATTGGGGCTTCGACGTCAAGGAGGTGTGGACGTTCGTGATCTGGGTGATCTACGCCGGGTACATCCACGCCCGCGCCACCCGCGGCTGGCGCGGCACGAAGTCGGCGTGGCTGTCGCTCATCGGCTTCGCCACGGTGATCTTCAACTTCACCATCGTCAACCTCTACTTCCAGGGCCTGCACGCCTACTCCGGCGTCAGCTGAGCCGCCCCCGACCACACCCGCGATTCGAGCACCAGGAAGGAGGCCGCTGTGACGACCACGGACACGCTCCCGCTGCGCGACGACCCCGACGTGCCCCGCACGGCACTCGGGCGCGGTGCGCGCGAGCAGCGCACCACCACCACGGTGCGTCGCCTGCCGTGGGGCGCGGCGATCCCGATCGCCGCCGTCTCGGGCCTGCTGCTCGACGCCGCGTTCCCGAGCCTCGGCTGGTGGCCGCTCGCCTTCCTCAGCATCGCCGGCGGGCTCTGGACGCTCATGGGCCGCAGCATCGGGGGAGCGTTTCTCGTGGGTCTCGCCTACGGCGCCGCGTTCTACTTCACGCACCTCATGTGGGTCGTGCAGTTCCTCGGCCCGATCCCGTGGGTCGCGCTCGCCGGGGTCGAATCGCTGCTCTTCGCGCTCGGCGCGATCCCGATCGCCCTCGCCTACCGCTGGGGCGCTCTCCTCGAACGCCGCGCCACCCGCCGATTCCTACTCCCGGTGCTCATCGCGGTGCTGTGGGCCGCACGCGAGCTCCTCCTCGGAACCTGGCCCTACAGCGGGTTCCCGTGGGGCAGAATCGGCATGTCCCAGGCTGGTGGCCCCTTCGCCGAAGCCGCTTCCTGGGTCGGCGTCGCCGGCCTCACCCTGCTCATCGTCTGGCTCTGCGCGTGCGTCGTCGACTGGGCCGCCCGGCCCGCACCCCGGAGACGCGCCGAGCTGCTGCCCGCAGCGGTGATCCTCGCCCTGCTGCTCGTGCCGGCGTTCCCCACGACTGCAGCGGGCAGCCTCCGCGTCGGTTGGGTGCAGGGTGATGGGCCTGCCGGCTACTTCGACACGCGCAGCCCCGGCGATGTGCTCGCCGCCCAGCGGCAAGCGAGCGACGCACTCCTCGGTGAACCGATGGATCTGCTCGTGTGGCCCGAGGGTGGGGTCGATTCCGATCCACTGAACACCCCGGCCACCGCCCGCATCCTCGACGAGCTCGTCGCAAACGCCGAGGCCCCGCTCCTCATGAATGCGGCCACCGCGCGAGGCGAGGACACCTACAACACGTCGATGCTCTGGGAGGCCGGCAGCGCCGAGCAGATGCATGACAAGGTGAACCCGGTGCCCTTTGGCGAATATGTGCCCGACCGGTGGTTCTACGAACGCATCGTCCCCGACCTGGTCGGCCTCATCCAGCGCGAGTACACGCCGGGTACGAACCCGCCGCTCGTCTCCGTCGACGGCATCCAAGTCGGGCTCGCAATCTGCTTCGATGTCATCTACGACTCGGTGATCTGGGACGGGGTGCGAGGCGGTGCGCAGTTCTACGCCTTCCAGACCAACAACGCCGACTTCCGGGGCACTGACGAGAACCTGCAGCAGCTCGAGTTCGCGCGTATGCGCGCCATCGAGACCGGACGTGCCGTCGTGAACGTATCGACCGTGGGCACCAGCCAGATCATCGCCCCCGACGGCACCATCATCGACGGCGCACCCGCCGATTCTCCGGCGGCCGCCGTCACCGCCGTACCACTGCGCACCGGGCTCACCCCGGCCGTGCTCGTCGGCCCGACCCTCACCCTCATCATCCCCATCGCCGCGCTCGGCGGGCTCCTCGCACTGGGCCTGCTCGAGCGACGGAGCCGCACGACCTCCCTCCCGCCCGCGCCTGCCTCCGCAAAGGGCGGCGCAGCAGCCGAACTCCCGCCGAAAGCATCATGACCTACGAACTCCCGCACGACCCGCCCGCCGATGAGCGCACCGGCCCGTCGGCGCAGCCCCGAAGCCGCCGTCCCTCCCGCCGACTGCTGTTCGTCTACAGCTGCGCCATCGCCGCCCTCACGATCGCTGTCGACGTGATCAGCAAACAACTCGCCTTGCACTTCCTCGACACGGAGAACCGCATCCCCGTGCTCGGCGACCTCTTCGGGCTGCAGCTCGCCTTCAACACCGGGGCCGCGTTCTCGATCGGTGCCCAGCTCACCCCCTTCATCACGCTGCTCGGCATCGTCGCCTCCGTGCTCCTTATCCGGGCCGCCCTCCGCACGAAGTACCGCATCTACGCCGCCTCGATCGGGCTGATCCTTGGCGGTGCCCTCGGCAACCTCGCCGATCGCATCTTCGCCCCGCCAGGATTCGGCAGCGGTGCGGTCACCGATTTCCTCGCCTACGGTCACCTGTTCATCGGCAACCTCGCCGACGTCGCGATCGGGGCCGGCGTCGTGCTCTATGCCCTCGGTGCTTGGCGCCTCCACGCAGCCTCCCGCGCTCGAGATACCGACGATTCGGTCGAGAGCGCCGAGGCCGAACTGCCGACCAGTAGTCCCGTAACCACCCGAGCAGAAACGACGGACTCATGAGTCAGAAACAGCAGCCCCCGTCCTACCAGCGCAACGCGCTGCTCCCGGGATTCATCGCACTCGCCCTACTCATCGTCGCGGTCGCCTTCATCGGCACCGACTGGTTCACCGTCTTCCGCTTCATCATCGCTATCCTCGCGCTCATCGTCGCCTGGTTCGCGGTGCAAGCCCGCCACTGGTGGTGGGTGCCAGTCTTCGTCGCGATCGCCGTGCTCTGGAACCCCGTCTATCCGTTCAACTTCAGCGGCATCTTCTGGATCCTCGCCCAGCCCATCGCCGGCAGCGTCTTCCTGATCGCCGGAGCACTCATCAAACGGCCTCGCGACTAGAGACCCAGGATCCGACCGTTCACACTCCGCAGACAGGAGGAGCAGACAGATGAATATCACCTCAAGCGTTCGGAGACGCCGGCTCGTCGGCGCTCTCGCGGCCGCCCTGGTCGGCCTCGCCCTCTTCCTCTCGGGAGGGGCGACGCCCGCCCACGGGGTCGAGCTGCCCACCTGGGACGACGTGCAGGCCGCGAAGCGGAACGAGGCGGCCGCCGCCGCGAAAGTCACGGAGATCGAAGGACTGCTCGAGCAGAGCCTGGCGGAGCTCGAGCTGCTCCGGGTCGCGACCGAACAAGCGAACGCGAGCTGGCAGGACGCCGAGACCGCAGCAGCCGACGCCGCGCTCCGCGCTGAGACGCTCCAAGCGAAGGCCGACAAGAGCCGTGAGGAAGCCAACGTCGCCGCAGACCAAGCGGGGGTCGTCGTCGGCCAGATGTATCGCTCCGGCGGTATCGACCGCAGTGCCGACATGTTCTTCGAGGCCGACGCAGCGACCACCGACGCCCTGCTGAACCGCCTCGCGATGATGGAGCAAGCCACCCGGCGCAACACCACCATCGCCGCGAGTGCTGAGCTCGCCCGCAACACGGCTTCCTCGCTGGGCGAGCAAGCCGACGCCGCGAGCACGGAGCGCGATCAGTTGCGAGCCGATGCCGAACAGCTGGCCCAGACCGCCGCTGAGAACCTCGACGCACAGCGCACTACGTTCCTCGCGCAAGAAGCGCAGCAGCGTGAGCTCGAGGCGCAGCTCGCCGCTCTGAAAGACGCGACCACCGACACGGTCGCCGGTTACGAGGAACGCCTCCGCGCCGAAGAGGAGGAGCGCAGAAAGCAACAGAGCGGCGGAGGTGGCGGCGGTGGGGGTGGCGGCGGTACCCCCGGCGGTGCCGGCTGGTACCAGCCGGTGCCGATCTCCTGGATCTCCACCTACTTCCGGCAACCACCGAGTCACACCGGGCTCGATCTCCCAGCCGGCTGCGGCACCCCCATCGTCGCGCCCTCCTCCGGCACCGTCGCCGTCGCCGGTTGGGTCGACAACTTCGGCGGATACATGACCTACCTCAACCAGGACAACGGCTATCAGACCCGTTTCGCGCATCAGATCGGCACACCGCCGGTGGTCTCCGGCCAATGGGTGCCCGCCGGAGCTGTCATCGGCTACGTCGGCAACACCGGGATGAGCTTCGGCTGCCATGTCCACTACGAAGTGCTCTCCGGCGGCAACTTCATCGATCCGACCCCGTTCATCTAGCACGATGTCACCTCTAGACACCGCATCCGCTCAAGACCCGCCTCTGGCACGCCGACGCCCCATGCCGTGCCGCGCGCAGAGGCCGCAACCGGTGACGCCGCACTCGTGCCGGAGCCCACGACTCATCTACATGCAGGAAAGGGGACAAACATGAAGGCCGTTGGATATACCCACCCAGGCCCCCTCGACGAAGACGGGGCTCTCCGCGACGTCGAGCTGCCGATACCCGAAGCCGAGGAACACGATCTGCTGGTGCAGGTGCACGCTGTCTCCGTGAACCCGGTGGACTGTGCGATTCGCGCCACCGAGCAACCCCGCGCCGGGCAGCCTCGCGTTCTCGGCTACGACGCCGTTGGCACAATCGTCGGACTCGGCGCGTCCGTCGAGGACGAACCGCTGCTTGAACACTTCGCCGTTGGCGACCGCGTCTTCTACGCGGGAGCGATCGACCGGCCGGGCAGCAACGCCGAATACCAGATCGTCGATGCCCACCTCGCTGCTCACGCTCCGGCCTCGCTGAGCGACACGCACGCGGCGGCGCTGCCGCTGACAGCGCTCACCGCGTGGGAGCTGCTCTTTGACCGGCTCGAGGTGACGCGGCCCGTCCCGGGAGCCGCATCCGCAGTCGTCATCATCGGCGGGGGCGGGGGAGTCGGGTCGATGGCCATTCAGCTGCTGCGCGCCCTCACCAACGTCACCGTGATCGCCACCGCCAGCCGCCCAGTCACGAAGGCGTGGTGTGCGAACCTTGGCGCCCACCACGTCCTCGACCACCGCCGGCCGCTCACCCCACAGGTGGCCGAGCTCGGCCTCGGGGCGCCCGGCTTCGTGCTCTCCACCGCGGGATCCGAGGAGAGACAGGGCGACATCCTCGAACTGCTCGCCCCGCAGGGGCGCTTCGGGTACACCGATCACCCCGAGCTCGACGTGCAGCCGTTCCAGTCGAAGTGCATCTCACTGCACCCCGAAGACGTGTTCATGCGCTCTCGCTTGCAGACCCTCGACCTGGCCGAGCAGGGCGAGATCCTCCGACAGGTCGGCGAGCTCGTCGACGCCGGGAAGCTCCGCAGCACGCTGACCAGCACGCTCGGCGAGATCGACGCCGCGACCGTCGCCGAAGCCCATCGCCTCATCGAGAGCGGCACGGCGGTCGGGAAGATCACACTCGAAGGCTTCAGCTCCCTGCCGTAGCAGCGAGGCCGCCCAGCTGCGGGCGGCTCAGGAAAGGATGACCGGCATGATGCTTGCCGCCCTCACACTCCGTGTCGACTCCGGCATGCTGCGCACCCCTTGAGCGGCATGACGACACACACCGCCACCTCCGGGCAGGGCCCAGTCCACGGAGGACATGAGCGACCCCAGGAGCCGCCCCAATCGCAACCGGGCTGGTCGTTCCTGCGATCGCGCCGCTGGCTCGGGTACTACGTCCTCCTCGTCATCTTCTGCATCGTCTGCGTCTGGCTCGCTGACTGGCAGTTCGACCGGCGAGCCGATGCCCGAGCGGAGATCGCGCGCATTGAGCAGAACTACGACGCCGCAGCTATCCCGCTCGATGACGCTGTGCCCGACCCTGCTGGCTTCGACGAAGACACACTGAAATGGCAGACCGCCACCGTGCGCGGCGAGTACCTCGGCAACCCCTTCCTCGCCCGCAACCGACCCGGCCCCGAAGGGGTCGGCTCACATCTCCTCCAAGCTCTGCGCACCGATCAGGGGTTGATGTTCATCGTCGACCGCGGCTGGGTGCCGGTCAATGGCAACGAGGCGAATGCGGGCGACGCCTGGCTCGACAGCATTCCTGCAGCCCCAACCGGGCCGGTCGAGGTCGACGTGCGACTTCGGGCGAGTGAACCGCAGATCGCCGGGCGCCTCGCTCAGGGCAGCACGGTCGCCAGTATCAACTTGCCCGAGATCGCCCGGATCGGCGGTTTCGATGAGGCCTACACCGGGGCGTACGGCATGCTCATCGGGGAAACCCCCAAGGCCGAAACCGGGGTGCTCCCCGAGCCACCGGAGCGCGATGAAGGCCCGCACCTCTCTTACGCGCTGCAATGGTATGTGTTCATCCTCATCGCCGCCTTCGGCGTCGTCTACGCCGCCCGGCAGGAGCATCGCGGTCTGAATGCGGGCAGCGAAGCCGTGCTGCGGCAGCAGCGACGAGCCGCAGCGCGCAAGGCCCGGCGCGGCACGACCGACGCCGAAGAGGAAGACGCCTTCCTCGAGCAGTAGCGGTCGCCACCGGCCGCATGCGCCGGAGCGTCTTCCCGACCCGGGCCATCGAAAGGAGCAGGCGTGGAGATCGCCCTCTGGATCACGCAGCTGCTCATCATGTCCGCCCTGATCGCCGTCATCGGTGTCGCCGGCGCACCCCCGCGCGACAGCCGCGAGGATCCGACCGTTCGCGAGGAGCTCGACGACTTCGTCTACCGCTCGCGTCGGCTCGGCTCACGGCTCAAGCGCCGATGGCAGCAGCGCGGCAGGCGGAAGAAACGCCCTCCGCGTCGCTGATCTGTCGTCTTGCCGGGTCTTGCCTACACTGGACGATGCGGCTACACTAGTGAGTGCAAACCGGAGCATTCCAGCCCAGCGCTCGATAGCTCCGGCGGCCCCCGGTCTCTTGCTTCGGCTACCGGGGGTTGCTTTTTTCCACGGGCACGACCCGCAGCAGCGGCGCCAGCGGCACGGCATAGCCCGCGTCGCTCCCACGCTCAAGGTGGCTCTGCGCGAACGCCACGATGTCGGGCACCCACAGCAGCGGCTCCACTGACGGTGAGGTGAAGGTCACCTGCATCTGGCCGATCACCTGCGCCTGTCGCATCGTCTTGATCGTCCGCAGATCACGGGCCCGCTGTCCTTGGTGGCGTCGCTCCTCGGCCACGACGAGCGACGGCCGAGGCGTCAGCTGCCCCTCGTGCAGGTTCCCCAGCAGTGCCGTCAAGCATGCCTCGCGAGCGAGTTCATCGCCGCCAGGAGCATCTTCGATCGGCGACTGCACCGCCAACAGGAACGCTTCGTCCTCCTCGGCTGCGGCGAGGTAGCGGCAGAGCTCGTGGATCGTCTCCGCATCGCCCGCCGCGTGTGCCTCGCTCGTATGCCAGTAGCTTCCGCCGACGATCGACCCGAGATCGTCACGCACCGGCTGATGGAGTCGAACCGGCGACACATACGCGGTCGCGATGTAGAACGTGCGTGCACCGTGTGCGACCTCGGGGACGACGTAGCTCTCATCGACGAACGCCACATGCGCATCCGGTCGGAGACGACGGTAGGACTCGGAGAGCAGCCGACGCCGAGTCTCATCCGTGTGCGAAGCTGCCATTCCGCCATTCTCTCAAACCTCAGCCGGGCGGCGGGCGATGTCACCGCGGCGCGGCGTGCCGGTCAGCGTCGAACTCACTCATCCCCAGATCACCATCATGCGGTAGAGCATGACGGCGACGGCGAAGTTCACGACGACCAGCACGAGGTTCGCCGTGCGGCGACGGTCGACGAGCGCCCAGAACGCCGCACCGAACGGGATGAGTAGCGCGACGATGAGATACATCCAGAACTCGAGCGGATCCCCCACGACGGGATTGCCTGCGACAGGCTGCACGATGCCGACGACTACCTGCGCGATGAGCAGCACCCCGACAAGCAGGGTCGCGCCGAGGGTGTAGTCGTTGGGGCCTCGCTTGCGGGAGAACTCAAGGATGCAGACGAGCGCCGCGAGCAGGGCGAGGACGATCTGGGCAATGCCGAACCAGACGATCATGCGGCGAGAGCGGGGTCGACAGTCACGGCTCAAGGATATGCTGGCGCCGCTGCGCATTGCCCCCGGAGGAGCCAGGCGGCCCGCCGAACGACGAGAGCCGACCGATCAGAGCTTCCAGCGGCCCTTGCCCGACCAGCAGACTCCACACCACGGAGAGCACAATCGTGGCGAGCGTCATCGGGAGAAACGGGTCGAGATCGCGGAACGCATGCTCATGCGCGGAGCCGAGCAGGATCGTCGAGGCGAGGGCCCAGCCCACGATCTGCAGCACATAGGCCGTCAACGGCATCGACCCTACCGCCCGGAGCGGGAAGGTGAGCCACGGCAGCCGTCCGGCAGAGCACAGCAGCAGGCACACGCCGATCACCGCGATCGCGAAGCCGCCGCTCCCGATCGCCTCGAGCACGCCGCTCGAGTGCGGATCCGCCGTCCACCAGGCCTCAAGGAACGGTCGATCAGCCGACTCCTCCGACGACTCCGCGCCGGGGGAGAGACTGTATCCGGCTACCGCCAGCAACATGCCAAGGCCGAGTGCCGCCCACTGCACCCGCCGCGACCACATCCCCGCGCGCGCCAGACCGAGGCCCGCGAGGGTGAACGCGACCCACAGCGGAAACGGATAGTTCCATCCGATGTAGAGCCCGGTGAGCCAGCCTTCGTAGCTCTCCCACCACGGCGAGGCATTCGCCCACACCACCACGGGCGAAGCCACGAGCACGACGATCGCGGCTGCGAGGAACAGCCGTGAGGCGCGCTGCGCGAGCAGGGGGAGCGCCAGGACGAAGATGACCGCATAAGTCGGCAAGATGATCGCCGCCGGTACGTCGAGGCTGATGAGCAGCACGCCGATAAGCCAGATCAACAGCGCCCGGATCACCACCCGCAGCCTCGCCCGGCCGAGCCCGGCACCGCTCGGAGGCCTCGGGCCGCCCGTGGAGAGGCCGAGCGAGACGCCAGCGAGCGTGGCGAAGAGGATCGAGGAGCGACCGTTCACGATCGCCCCCCATGTCGACGGCTCCGTCCACGACAGCGAGCCGAGCCAGAGCAGATGCGCCGCCAACATGCCCAGCACCGCGAGCCCGCGAGCGAGGTCGACCCCCGCGACCCGGGCGGGGCCGTTCAGCCGCCGCCAGTTTCGTTCGATGCGGCGGCGCAGCGGAGTCGTGGGGGCGCTCGTCATGCTCCGCCGCCGATCCCGCGCCACTCGCTCATGGGTGCTTGACGCCCACCGGCTCGTCGTCGCTGATGTGCGCCGTCTCGATCTGGAAGGTCGAGTGGTTGACCGACACCTCGAAGTGCTCCGCTACGCACTCCTTCACCGCATGGAGCACTTCGGCAGCATGCCCGTCGGTGAAGCATTCATCCTCGACGACGACATGCGCGGTGATCGTCGGCAGACCGGTCGCGACCGTCGAAGCGTGCAGGTCGTGCACATCCTTGACGTGCTCGAGCTCGAGGATGTGCGCACGCACCTCGTCGAGATTGAGGCCCTTGGGGGTGAACTCCATGAGCACGCTCGTCGTCTCGCGCATCAGCTTGAAGGCGCGGGGCACGATGAGCGCGGCGATGAAGAGGCCGGCGAGGGCGTCGGCGCGCTGGAAGCCCGTGGTGGCGATCACGATGGCGGCGACGATCACGCCCAGGGAGCCGAGCGCGTCGTTGAGCACCTCGAGGAATGCGGCGCGCATATTGAAGTTTGCGCCTCGGCTCGAGGAGAGAATGAGGATGGCGGTGATGTTCGCGGCGAGGCCGACGATACCGAAGACCAGCAGCTCGGTCGCAGGCACCTCCGGCGGTTCGAATAGGCGCCGGATGCCCTCGATGGCGGTGTAAAAGCCGACCACGAGCAGTAGCGTCGCCTGCCCGAGCGCGGCGATCACCTCGATCCGGCGGAACCCCCAGGTGCGCGTCGACGTCGCCGGCCGCAGCATCAGTGTCGCCGCGATCAGCGCGACCAGCAGCCCCGAGGCGTCGGTGATGGCATGCGCGGTGTCAGTGAGCAGTGCGAGGCTTCCGGTGACGACGGAACCCACGGCCTGCGCGACGACGATCGTTGCGGTGATGCCGAAGGCGATCCAGAGCTTACGGCGATAGTCGCCGGGCTGTCCCGCCTCGGCCACGCCCGGGCCGTGATCATGTCCTGCGCCCATTCGAGATCTCCGTTCTCATTCGGTACTGGTCAATACACTTCACTATATAGATAACATCGTCGTTTGGCGATGTTATCTTTCGCCAATAAGTCGCGGCTGCCTCCGACCTAGAGTGATTGCCGATTCGGAGATAACATCGTGATATGACGATGCAAGCCGAACGTTCTCATGAGCTGCCGACGATTGCCGAAGCCGAGGCGCTGACCTCTGCGGCAGCCCTCTTCCATAGCCTCGGCGATCCTTCCCGACTGGTGATCCTGCAGCATCTGCAACTCGGGGAGCACCGCGTGGTCGACCTGGTGAAGCACCTCGGTCTCTCCCAGAGCACCGTCTCCAAGCATCTCGCCTGCTTGAAAGACACCGGCATGGTCGTCTCGCGAGCCGAGGGGCGGGCCTCGATGTACTCGCTCGCGCATCCCGACGCCGTCGTTGCGATCCTCGCAGCAGCCGAGAAGATGCTAGCTCTCACCGGGGACGCCGTCCGCTTGTGCCCCATGCATCATGAGGGCATCACCGCTGACTGACCGGCCAGCGTGCTCACTCCGGCGTCTCTTCGACAGGCGCGGGCTCGGCAGCCGCCGGCGACTGCGCGGGAGGCTGCTGTTTCGGCGGGAGACCAGCTTTCGCGCGCTCCTCGGCCTCGATCTGCTTATAGACCCGGCGCTCCGTGCGATCGGCCCGAGAGATCGCGCGGATCACGAACCAGAAGAAGGCGCCGATGATCACCGACGGGGTGAGCGACCAGAGCGCGTTCGCCCACCAGTTCTCCATGCGCAGAGGCTACTGTTGCATGCTGTGAGAACAATGCAATAACTCGACGAGATGTAGAGTAAAAATCATCGACGAGGAGGGTACGACATGGCCGGGGTGCGCAAACGCGAATGGGGCGGTCTCGAAGACGAGGTCATGCAACGACTCCACGAACAGGAGCGCGCCGTGAGCGCGCGCGAACTGCAGACCATGTTCAGCGAACCCGTGCCGGCCTACACGACGCTCATGACGGCACTTACCCGCTTGGAAGGGAAAGGCCGCGTCGAACGGATCGGCGACTCGCCCCGGAAGATCAGCTTCCGACCGCTGCGATCAAGTGAGAAGGAGGCGAGCGAGACGATGACCTCCGCGCTCGAGCAGGCCGCCGACCGGCGGGCCGCCCTGCTCGCCTTCGCCGGGAATCTCGCCGAAGACGACGTCGCCGCGCTCATGGACGCCTTCGGCGAGGCGAAGCCCGAAGGATAACCGACCGTGCTGCTCCTTGCCCTAGTTCTCCTGGGCACGGCCCTCGCGCTCGCCGTGCTCTGCCCGCGCGTGCTCACCGCAGGACGCTGGCACCTCTTCCACCCGAGAGCCGCGCTGACGGTCTGGTTCGGGTCGTTCGGCGTGGGCATCGCGACCGCCCTCGCCGGCATCGCCCTCGGCATCGTCGCGGTCGAGTCGCTGCGGCACACCATCCCGCACACCACCAGCGTGACCGTATCAGCGGTGATCTGGGTCGCCGCCGGGATCTCCGGCGTCTTCCTCGTCTTCGCCTTCACCTTCGCCGGCTCGCTGCAGTCCCTGCGCCCGGCCTCCCACTCCCACGCTGTCGCCTATGCGAGAGACGAGCACATCGGATTCACCCTCGTCCGCTTCCACTCGGAGACGCCCGAAGCCTATGCGGTCCCCGGCAGACGTCCCGAGATCTTCGTCTCCTCAGCCATGGAGCAGCTCCTCACCCCGCCGCAGTTGCAAGCCGTGCTCGCCCACGAGTTCGCCCATCTGCGCCACCAGCACGGACTCGCCATCCGCATTGCCCAGCTCAACACGCTCGTCCTGCCGGGTACCCGAGCCAGCCGAGCGCTCGAACGCGCCACCCGCCTGCAGATTGAGCTCGCTGCCGACGATGCCGCCGCCCGTCAAGTCGGGGCCGCACACCTCGCGAATGCACTCATCGTCCTCGCAGCCGCGACGCACGATGTCGGCATGACCCTCCGAGCCGAGCGCCTCACCCGGAAACGCTGGCCTACCCCGCAGCGACGCCGCATCCCGCAGGGCCTGCACGCCGCCGCACAGTTGCGCTGACCTCGTCGCGCCGGCTGCCCGCGCCAAGCTCGCGTACGTCTACATCTTGTAGTCTTAAGCGAGTATCCCGAGGAGAGGACGACGGCGATGGACGTGACCAGCAAGCAGGAGCTCACCGTCAACGGCATGACCTGCAGCCACTGCGCTCAGACGTTGACCACGGTGCTCAGCGCGCTCAGCGGCGTCGAGAACGTCGACGTCGACGTGACCTCCGGCCGGGTGATCCTCGACGTCGCCCACCCCCTCAGCACCAACGCCCTCACGCAGGCCGTCAGCGAGGCCGGCTTCGAACTCACCGCCATCCGCGAGCGGGCACGATGAGCAGCAGCGCGGCCACGACCACGCCCGCTCAGGCCTCACGGGAGCGCTCGCCACGTCGCACCGCCGTCGCTCTGGCGATCGCGGCATTCGGTCTCCTTGCGATCATCGTCCCCCCGATCGTCGCCACGCTCCGCATCGGGCCGGCCGCCTATGAACAGATCTACCTCACCTTCCCTGGCTTCGACGTCGCCGTGCCGACCGCGCTCGGGCAGGGACTCGGCGATCTCGCCGCCATGCTCACCCTCGGCGCCCTGCTGTACCTCCTGTTCTTCCGTGACGCTCGCGGCAAACAGGCCAAACGGATCGAGCCATGCCTCGAACTCGCCCTGCTGCGTATCGCCTCGGTCGCCTGGGCGATGGTGTCGGCAGGCATGGTGGTCTTCGAATCGCTCGACAGCAGCGGCATGCCCCTCGCGCGTCTCACGGAGCCGGGCGCATTCGCCTTCCTCTACGAGACGAGCGCCTTCCCGCGAGCCTGGACGGTGTCGCTGGTCGCCGCCGTCATCACCTCACTCGTCTGCCAGTTCGTCACCCGGTGGACAGGACTCCTCATCCCGCTCTGGGTGACCTGCTTCGGCATCCTCGCCCCCGTGGTCGTCGGGCAGATCCTCGTCGGCCCGAATCACGACCTCGGCAGCGACGCCGGCACCTATCAAACCCTCGCCACCGGAGCAGTCTTCGGCGTCATCCTCATCGCCGCCATCCGCGCCGCGAGCGGCCGCACCCTCGACCCGGTCATCGTCACCCGCCTCACCAGCTTCGTGCTCGCGGGCATTGCGCTCATCATCGCCACCGACCTCGTTCTGACCTGGTTCAAGCTTGCCGGATCGAGCCTCCTCGAGTCCGAGACGGGCTGGCAGATCCTCGCACGCTGGGCATGCCTGGCACTCCTCACCGTCGCCCTGCTCGGCTGGCGCGCGGCCCAGCGCGCAAACCCGGCACAGCCCGCTGCCCTGCCGCCCGCCATCGCGACCCTAGCGATCACCGGATGGATCGGGATCACCGCGGCGATGACGAGGATCCCGCCACCCCACTACTTCCAGCCCACCAGCATCTCCCAGGTGTTCCTCGGCTTCGACGTCGACGAGGCACCCTCGATGCTCGTGTGGTTGACGCACTGGCGGCCCAATCTCCTCTTCATCGTGCTCGCGATCGCCGCCATCGCCGCCTACCTCTGGGCGGTGCGCGTGCTACGCACGCGCGGCGACCGGTGGCCGATCGGCCGCACGGTCTCCTGGATCGGCGGGTGGTGCGTCATCGTCTTCGCCACGAGCTCGGGCTTCGGCAAGTACTCCGCCCCCGACTTCGGCACGCACATGATCGTGCACATGAGCCTGAACATGCTCGCCCCGATCCTCCTGGTGATGGGCGGCATCATCACCCTGCTGCTGCGGGCGACCCGCGCAGACCCCACCAGACCAGCAGGCCTGCACCTCTGGATCACCTGGATGCTGCACTGGAAGGCGCTCCGCCTCGTCTACAACCCGCTGTTCGTGTTCGTGCTCTTCGTCGGCTCCTACTACGGGCTGTACTTCACCGGGATCTTCGAAGAGGGCATGCGGTTCCACTGGGCGCACCAGCTCATGAACGTCCACTTCATCATCGCCGGGTACCTCTTCTACGGGCTCGTAATCGGGGTCGACCGACCGCCGCGCCCCCTCCCGCACATCGGCAAGCTCGGCTTCGTGCTCGCCGCGATGCCGTTCCACGCGTTCTTCGGCGTGATCCTGATGATGGCTGATGGCGAGTGGATCGCGGAGAACTTCTACCTCTACTTCGGGCTGCCCTGGACAAACCTCCAAGCCTCCCAATACCTCGGCGGCGGCGTCGCCTGGGCTGGCGGCGAGCTGCCGCTGCTGCTCGTCATCATCGCGCTCGGCATCCAATGGTCGCGGCAGGACGCGAAAGAGGCCCGCCGCAAGGATCGACACCTGGACTCCGGCCGCGATGAGGAGTTCGACGACTACAACAAGATGCTCGAAACTCTCGCCAATCGACGGCAAGCCGCAGGCCCTGGACGACCCGCGCCCCGGAGCGAAGAGGAGCCCCAGTCGTGACCCTCGCCCCCGACGTCGTCGAGCCGTTGCAGCTCGACGTCTCAGGCATGACCTGCGCCGCCTGCGCGGGACGCGTCGAGCGCGCCCTGAACAAGATCGAGGGTGTCACCGCGAGCGTGAACTACGCGACCGAGCGCGCCATCGTCTCTGGCCTCGGCGCCGCTCGCGCGAGCGAAGCACTCGAGCGCGTCGAGAAAGCCGGCTACGGGGCGCGCATCCACGACGACGCCGACGACGCCTGGTCAAAGCGCGCTACCGAAGTGCGCATCACCTCGCTGCGCAGACGGCTCATCCTCGCCGCCGTGCTCACCGTGCCGCTCATGGATCTCACGATCGTGCTCGCCCTCGTCCCCGAGTGGCGCTTCCCCGGCTGGGAATGGCTCTGCGTCGCCCTCGCCGTGCCGATCGTCACCTGGGCGGCCTGGCCGTTCCACAAGGCCACCCTCAGAAACCTCCGCCACGGCGACGTCAGCATGGATACCCTCGTCTCCCTCGGCATCGCCGCGTCCTTCGGCTGGTCGGTTGTGACGCTGCTACTCGGTATCGAGGGGAGCGGGGCCGGATACTGGCTTGGCATCGGCGCCACTCCCGAGGGGGCAAACGCCATCTATCTGGACGTCGCCGCCGGCATGACCACCTTTCAGCTCGCCGGCCGCTACTTCGAAACCCGCTCACGCCGCAAAGCCGGCGACGTGCTCGGCGCTCTCAGCGAGCTTGCCGCCACGCACGTCCGCATCCAGCGCGACGGCACCGAGGAGATCAGGCCCGCCACGGAACTCCGCGTCGACGACGTGTTCGTCGTGCTCCCCGGCGAAACTCTCCCCGCCGACGGCACCATCATCGTCGGTAGCGCCGACATCGACGCCAGCATGCTCACCGGCGAACCGCTCCCCGTCACTGCCTCGAGCGGCGATGCGGTGATCGGCGGCACGATCAGCACCAACGGCCGCCTCGAAGTGCGCACGAGCTCGGTCGGCGCACACACCCAGCTCGCGCAGATGACCGCCCTCGCCGAACAAGCCCAGGCCCGCAAAGCCCGCGTGCAGACCCTCGTCGACCGCGTCACCCGCTACTTCGTACCCGGAGTGATCGTTCTCGCCATCCTCGTCACCACTGGGTGGATGCTCGCCGGCCGCTCCTTTGAAGAGGCCTTCGGGATCGGGATCTCCACCCTCATCATTGCCTGCCCATGCGCCCTCGGGCTCGCCACTCCGACCGCGCTCATGGTCGGCATCGGCCGGGGCGCCAGCCTCGGCATCCTCGTGAAGGGGCAGGACGCGCTCGAGGCGAGCGGCACGATCACCACCGTGGTGCTCGACAAGACCGGTACCCTCACCACCGGCGAGATGACCGTGCGCAGCATCGCCACCGTTCCCGGCGTCGCCGAGCACGAGCTGCTACGCGTCGCCGCCTCCGTGGAGCAGGGATCGGAGCACCTCATCGCCCGTGCCATCGTCGCGGCCGCGAAGCAGCAGATCGCCGACCTCGACCCCGTCAGAGACTTCATCGCCGTGCCCGGCCGGGGCGCCTCCGGCACCGTCGCCGGCGACACCGTCCACATCGGCAGCCTCGCCTACCTGGACGAGCAGGGCGTCTCGACCGGTGCCGCCCGCGTCTACCTCACCGAGGCCGACGCCACGGAATCGACCGTGTTCGTCTCCCAGGCAGGACGCCTGATCGGGCGCTTCGGACTCGCCGACACCATCAAGCCGAACGCCCGTGCTGCAATCCAAGCGCTGCAGCAACAGGGCCTCACCACCGTGCTGCTCACCGGCGACTCCCGAACGGCCGCAGAGGAGATCGCCGACACCCTCGGCATCGACCGCGTCTCCGCAGAAGTGCTGCCCGCCGAGAAAGGCGATGCGATTCGCGAGCTGCAAGCGGCGGGAGAGCGGGTCGCGATGGTCGGCGACGGCATCAACGACGCCGTCGCCCTCGCCGCCGCCGACCTCGGCCTCGCCGTCGTCTCCGGCACCGACATCGCCCTCAAATCGGCCGACGTCATCCTCGTTCGGGAAGACCTCGCCGTGATCCCCGAGGCGATCGAGCTCTCCCGTCGCACCCTTCGCACCATCCGCGTGAACCTCGGCTGGGCGTTCGGCTACAACCTCGCCGCGATCCCGATCGCCGCTGCCGGCTTACTGAATCCCCTCATCGCCGCCGGCGCCATGGCACTCTCCTCGGTGCTCGTCGTCTTCAACAGCCTTCGGCTGCAGAACTACCGCCGCCGGATATAGACGGGCTCTCAAAGGTGCGACCACCCCAATACGCGCGCTTCGACGTTGCCCCGATCTCGAAGCGTCGACTGCGCTGGGAGCTCGCGATCGTGCTCGCACTGTCTTTCGGCTACGCGGGCGTGCAGTCGATCATCACGATCCTGCGCCGCCTCAGCCAGGAGACCGCGCTCGCCTCCCAGACCGCCACCATCAACCGGCCGCTGGCCGAGCAGCCCCTCTTCGACCTCGCCTACCAGCTGCTCGGCTTCGTGGGGGAACTCGCACCCGTCGCGCTCGTGGCGTATCTGCTCTGGCGCACAGCGGCCCCGCACCTGGGAAACCTCGGCCTCGGACGGCTCCCCGGCAGGGGCGGCCGGTGGTGGCTGGCAGACACCGGCTGGGGTGTCGTGCTCGCGGCTGCGATCGGGATCCCGGGGCTCGCGTTCTACCTCTTCTCGCGCATCATCGGGATCAACGCGAACGTCGTACCGACCGCCCTCGACGCCTACTGGTGGACGGTGCCCGTGCTGATCCTCTCCGCCCTGCGTGCAGCTCTCGGCGAGGAACTCATCGTCGTCGCCTACTTCTTCGACCGTATGCGACGCCTCGGGGTCGGCCCGATCTCCACCATCGTCTCAAGCGCACTGCTGCGCGGCAGCTACCACCTCTACCAGGGCATCGGCGCATTCATCGGCAACGTGGTCATGGGGCTCCTCTTCGGCTGGGTCTACCACCGCTGGGGGAGGTCGTTGCCGCTCATCGTCGCGCACTGGCTGCTCAACATCGTCAGCTTCGTCGGCTACCCGCTCGCGCTGCTGCTCTGGCCCACTCTCTTCCAAGTCGCGCCATAGCAGGCCGACTACCCGTTCATGAGCAGCAGCATCGCCGTCATCCCCGCCGCCATCAGGCAGTGGCAGAGCGCGTGCAACCGATCCCCGCGAACCGTCGCCGCGCGGAAGGCCCACCACAGTGCGATCGCTGCGCTTCCAGCCACAAACACCACGTTGACGACGTCCACCCACACCGGGGTGGTCATCGCCAACATCATCGCCTCATCAGCGGCCTCTCCGTGGCCGCCACCGTGCTCCCCGCCGCCCATGTCCGCCATGAGCAGCGGCATCGCCGCGATCATCCACACCATCGCGCCAGCGAGCCAGATATGCCCGGCGAGATCGACGCGGCGGGCCGGCAACGGCGCCTTCCAGAGCCCCGGCACTAGGGCGAGCGCAAGTACGGTGAAGACCACGATCTGCGCCCAGTTCGACGCCGCCGGAATCGACATCATCCAGCACATCGCGATCATCCCGGCGCTCATCACCAGGTGCATGAGATGGATCGCCATCGACTCGAGCACCGGGCCGCGCCGCGCGCCGGGAGGGGGCCGGTGCGCGATGAGGCGCACGAGGCAGTACACCCCGGTGAACGCGAAGACGACGGTGAGAATCAGATTCCACGGGGAAGCCAGCATACCCACGAGCTTACATCTACATCATGTAGAGTACGGGCCAAGGCCCGCATCCCTCGAGGTTCCCCGAACCCGGGGGAGGGGAGGAGACATCCCGGGCGCCCGGCGCGGCCCAGAACCCCTGCGGCGTCTGCGAAAGGAATACTGACCATGACCGGACTCACCTTCGCCGTCGGCGGCATCCTCACCGCCACCGGCGTCGTCGCCTACTTCGCGTCCGACGCGAGCAGCATGACCGCACTCATCCCCTCCGCACTCGGCGTGCTCATCCTCGTCGCAGCCGTCATCTCACGCGCGCCGAAAGCCCGCCGCCACGCGATCCACGCCGCCCTCGCGATCGCCCTCCTCGGAATCGCCGGCACCGCGATGAACGTGATGAAGATCGGGGAACTCTTCGCCGGCACCGCCGAGCGACCGAACGCCGTGATCGCGAGCACCGTCACCTTCGTCGTGCTCCTCGTATTCCTCGCCGTCGGCATCGCCTCCTTCGTCCGCGCCCGCCGCTACCGCGCGCAGCAGCCGACGAACGCCCCCGCCTGAGCCGCAACCGCAGTTCCCCGCATGTCCAGCCCCGAGTCCGAGCCCCACGCGCCGTCTGCAGTGTCGCCGTCCTGGGGCTGGGCACGGGGCACGCCGCCGCAGCTGCGCATCATGGAGACCGAACCGCTCGACTACCACAGCCTGCTGCGCGGCACCTCCGCCTACCGATGGTGGAAACCGCTCGCCCTGCTCCTGCTGTCAGGGGCCTTCTTCGGCATCCTCACCGTGGTAGTCACCGTGGCCGTCATCCCAGTGCTCCTGCTCACGGATCCCGACTATCCGGCGCAGGTCGCCGCCGGCACTGCCGCGGCGCTCGACACCCAACGGCCCGTCTCGGTACTCGTGAGCATGGTGTCGATCATCATCATGCTCCCGGCGGTGCTGCTCGCGATGCTCGTCCTCGGCATGCGGCCCATCGGCCTGATCTGGTCAGTCGCGGCCCGCATGCGCTGGGGGCTGCTCGGGCGACTGTTCGTCATCTCCGTGCTCGCGATCGCCGTGATGAACCTCGTCGGTATCGCCGCAGGCGTGCTCCTCGAGCCCGCCACCGACCCTGCAGCGGCTGCGAACGAGACTGCCTTCGATGCACGCGCCGCGCTGCTATCGATGCTGCTCGTGCTGCTCCTGGTGCCGCTGCAATCCACTGCCGAAGAGATCGTCTTCCGGGGACTCTTCATGCAGGTGCTGGGAGCCTGGCTCAGAAACCCCTGGTTCGCGATCCTGATCCCCTCGATCGGCTTCGCGTCCCTCCACATCTACGACATCTGGGGACTCCTCGCCGTCGGGTTGCTTGGCGCAGTATCCGCCTGGCTCACCTGGCGCACCGGCGGCCTCGAGGCAGCGATCGCGATCCACGTCGTCAACAACTACGTCGCTTTCGGCATCATGGCGTCGGGCCTCACCGGGGAAACCGCGCAGACCACAGGCGACGGCAGCGCCGCCGGACTGATCGGCCAGATCGCCGGTCTTGCGCTCTTCGCCTGGCTCACGCTGCGCGTCTTCACACGGGGCGGGTACGGCCGGCAGCGCATCGACCTCATCCAGCACACCTCCGCGCCGAAGGAGCGGGGAACCCGGTAGAGCGCCGCCGAGTCGACACCGGGAGAGCAGTCCCGCGTCGCACGCCCACACTAACCCAGAAATCGAGAGTAAGAGAGACACCATGGACGCCGACACTCGCCGCATCCTCGTGCACGCCCTCGGAGCCGTCCTAACAGTCGGCCTGCTCGGAGGACTCGCCGCCTGTGCCGCCACGAAGCCCGAGGTCACCCCCTCTGCCGAGGACGCCGCCCCCGCCGTCACGGTACGGGCCTACGACAACGCCTACGACATAGCCGAGGTCGAGGTTGCCGAGGGCGAAGCGGTGCGCTGGGTGTTCGAGGGACAGAACGAGCACGATGTCGTCGCCCAGGATGCGAGCTTCGTGAGCGATCTCATGCGACAGGGCAGCTTCACCCATGTCTTCGACCAGGCCGGCAGCTACGAATACGACTGTTCCATTCACGCGGAGATGAAAGGCGTCGTCAACGTGACGGCCGACTGACCCGTGCCCAGGATCCCGCATGCAGAGCGCCTCTGCCCGGCCGCTGCATTCGTATCGAGCAGCCGTCATCCGTTCAGCCTCCCCTTGTGTAGATTCGAACCATGACCACGAGCGCTGAGACACCGCTACGCCGACGACGCATCGGCTTCGCCTGGTTCTCGATCGTGGCCGGCATCGTCGGCTGGTTCGCCTCCTTCGAACTGCTCACCGAGTACATCAAGACCCTGCAGGAACCCACCCACGCGCCCAACTGCAACATCTCGAAGCTCGTCACCTGCGGGCCGAACATGGACTCCTGGCAGGGTTCCCTCTTCGGGTTCTCCAACACCATCATCGGCGTCACCGCCTTCACCGCGCCGATCCTCGTCGGGGCCGCGATCCTCGCCGGAGCACACTTCGCCCAATGGTTCTGGCGGCTCTACTGCCTCGGCCTCCTCGGAGGCATCGTCTTCATCACCTGGCTGCAGTACCAGAGCTTCTACTCTCTCGGCACCCTCTGCCCCTGGTGCATGGTCGTCTGGACGGCCATGATCCCGCTCTGGTGGGTCACCGTCGCGAAAGCCGGCGCCGACGGCCTCCTCCTCCCGGGCGACTCCGCCATGCGCGCGCTCAAAGGATTCGCGTCCTGGGCATGGGTCGCGATCCTCCTCCACTTCGTCATTGTCGCCACCGTCGCGCAGCTCGCCGTCGACTGGCTCTTGGAGTTCCGACTCTGACTCGGCAACGCGCGACGAACTCCCAGGCTGCGGCAGTCAACTTCACAGCCAGGGAGCGACCCGGCTGCTTTACGCTGACATCATGAACTGCCCCAGCGATGGAACCACCCTGTTGATGAGCGAGCGACAGGGAGTCGAAGTCGACTACTGCCCGCAGTGCCGGGGCATCTGGCTCGACCGGGGCGAGCTAGACAAGATCCTCGAGCGTATGCAGGCCGAAAGCGACGCGGCGCCAGGCTCGCAGTATGCAGAACCCCGCTATGACGACTACGAGGCACCCCGGTACGACGATCGACGTCGCGACAGTCATCACGACGACCGCCGACGAGAAGGCCACCACGGTGACCGACGCGGCGGCTACTCCGACGATCGCCAACGCGACCCCCGCTACCGCAAAAAGAAGAGTCCCTTCGAGTTCCTCGGAGACATCTTCGACTCCTGAGAGCTTCAGCACAGTCGTAGCTGCAGACGGTAGTCGGCCCTACGCCCGGACGATCATGAGCTCGTCCCAATGAGTTGTCGCCCTGGGCGTCAGCAGTCCACGCTTCATCTGCCAGGCCGGGCCGGGCCGGAGACCGCCATAGCCGAGCCCGAGCACCTCTCGGCCGGCCTTCTTCTGCACCGCGTCCACGAGCGTCGCGATACTCGCATCCTCGTGGACGTGCCTGAACAACTCGAGGGCCTGGTGCGCCTCAGCCGCGTGCAGATCCGTAAGCAGGAGCCCGGCCCGCGCATACCGCGTTCCCTCCTGAATCTGCGGGAGCAGCAGATGTGCCGCTCGCGTCAGCATGACCGGATCGGCCGTCGGATAGGGGAGCGGCACCCGGACAGCCGGATAGTGCTGCTGCTCGTGCCAGTGACTCGTGCCGGCGAACGCCTGCACCGACTTCGCCACCTGCCGGTGCTTCACCAGGCGCGCCGCGGCCTGCTGCGCATAGATCGAGAGCGCCTGCCGCATCCCCTCAATCGTGGACACCTTCTCTGAGAAGGAACGCGACACGATCAGCTCGTCTTTCTTCCCCGTGCGATCCTCCTCCGGGCCGATGCACGCGACCCCGCGCAGCTCGAGCGCGGTACGCATGACGACCACGGAAAAGCAGCGTCGGATCTGCGCAGGATCCGCGGTGGCGAGATCCCACACGGAGGTGATGCCGTACCCTGCGAGCCGCCGCTCGAGGCGCCGCGCGATCCCCCAGACCTCCGAGACCGGCAGTCGGCGCATCAGCTGCTCGCGCCACGCCTCCCGCGTCGCCGGCCACACGCACACCCCTTCGAAGACCGGGATCTTCTTGGCCGCGCGGTTCGCGAGCTTCGCGAGGGTGCGGGTCGGCGCGATCCCGACGCAGACGGGCACGCCGACGAGCCGGCGCACCTCGTCTCTGATTGTGCGCCCGAGCACCGACATGGCCTCGGGATCGGCCGAAGTCCGACGATCCACCGCGGCGAACGCCTCGTCGATCGAATACACGTCGAGCTCGTGCGTGAAGCGCTCGAGCACCTCTACTGGTAGGTCCGATTGTTGAAGAGTGCACTTTTCATGCACTGTTCGTCGATGATGCGGAGGTCACGCGCGAAGGGCGTTGGCAGCCCTGCCTGAGCACGGTAGGTGAACATCCGGTGACAAAGCCGGCATGGGCTCGCGAACTGATTCGATAGATGTCAATATAGAAGTATGTCGAATCAAGAAGTCGAACTGGTCATCGTCGGGTCCGGTCCCGCCGGATACACCGCGGCGGTCTACGCGGCCCGCGCGGGTCTTGCGCCGAACGTGATCGCGGGCTCGGTCACCGCGGGCGGTGCGCTGATGACGACGACCGAGGTGGAGAACTTCCCCGGCTTCGTCGATGGCGTGCAGGGGCCGGAGCTGATGGAGTCGATGCGGGCGCAGGCTGAGCGGTTCGGCGCTCGGATCGTCTACGACGACGCGATTCGCCTCGAGCTCGACGGCGACGTGAAGACCCTCGAGACGGGTGCCGGGATGACGTACCGGGCGCGGGCGGTGATCCTGACGATGGGTTCCGCGTACCGCAAGCTCGGCCTCCCCGAGGAAGAGCGCCTGTCGGGGCACGGAGTGTCCTGGTGCGCGACCTGCGACGGGTTCTTCTTCCGCGACAAGGAGATCGCCGTGATCGGTGGCGGGGATTCCGCGATGGAGGAGGCGCTGTTCCTCACCCGGTTCGCATCGAAAGTCACCGTCGTGCACCGCCGGGACGAGTTCCGAGCGTCGAGAATCATGGCACAGCGCGTGCTGGACGATCCGAAGATCGAGGTCGCCTGGAACAGCGAGGTCGCCGCGATCCTCGGCGACGAGCAGGTCACCGGGCTCACGCTGCGCGACACGATCACCGGGGCCGAGCGGAGGCTCGACGCGACGGGGGTGTTCGTCGCGATCGGGCACGACCCGCGCTCCGAGCTCGTGACTGGGCAGGTCGACACCGACGCGGACGGGTACGTGCGGGTCGCGCGCCCGTCGACGCGGACGAATCTGGCCGGGGTGTTCGCGGCCGGGGATCTCGTCGACCACACGTATCGGCAGGCGATCACCGCCGCGGGCACCGGCTGCGCGGCCGCGCAGGACGCCCAGCACTACCTGTCGCACCTCGCACCCGCCACCGTTTCCGAGCCTGTTCTGGAGGTCTCCGTATGAGCACCGTCACCCCCGTCACCGACGCCACCTTCCAGGCCGAGGTGCTCGAGTCCGAGCTGCCCGTCGTGGTCGACATCTGGGCGACCTGGTGCGGCCCGTGCAGGGCGATCGCCCCGATCCTGGACCAGCTCGCCGGCGAGTACGAGGGCCGGGTGAAGATCGTGAAGATCGACGCCGACCAGAACCCCGAGACCGTGACCGCGGCCGGCGTGACCTCGATCCCGACCCTCGGCTTCTACCGGAACGGGGAACGTGTCGACGTGCTGATCGGCGCGCACCCGAAACCCGTCTACGTCGCGAAGCTCGAGGAGCTGCTCGCATGACCGACGCCCTGACCCGCACCACCCCGAAACGGCTCTCCACCCTCGACAAGTGGCTGCCGCTCTGGATCGGCCTCGCGATGGTCGCCGGCCTCGTGCTCGGCCGGTTCGTGCCGGCGCTCTCCGACGCGCTGTCTGCGATGGAGGTCGGCGGGATCTCGGTCCCGATCGGGCTGGGCCTGCTGGTGATGATGTACCCCGTGCTCGCGAAGGTCCGCTACGACAAGGTCGCAGCCGTCACGGGTGACAAGAAGCTCCTGGTCTCCTCGCTCGTGCTGAACTGGCTCGTCGGGCCCGCGGTGATGTTCGCGCTCGCGTGGATCTTCCTGCCGGACCTGCCCGAGTACCGGACCGGGCTAATCATCGTCGGCCTCGCCCGATGCATCGCTATGGTCGTGATCTGGAACGACCTCGCCTGCGGCGACCGCGAGGCGACCGCGGTGCTCGTCGCGATCAACTCGGTCTTCCAGGTCGTGATGTTCTCGGTGCTGGGCTGGTTCTACCTGACTGTGCTGCCGGGCTGGCTGGGCCTGGACGCACAGGGACTGGAGATCTCGGTCTGGCAGATCGCGCTGAACGTGCTCGTGTTCCTCGGGATCCCGCTCATCGCGGGCTTCGCGTCCCGCTTCATCGGCGAGAAGCGCAAGGGGCGCGACTGGTACGAAGAGAAGTTCCTCCCGAGGATCGGGCCGTGGGCGCTCTACGGGCTGCTGTTCACGATCGTGCTGCTGTTCGCACTGCAGGGCAACGCGGTGCTGGCGAAGCCTCTCGACGTGGCGCGCATCGCGCTGCCGCTGCTGGTCTACTTCGGCCTGATGTGGTTCGCGGGGCTGCTGCTCGGCAAGGGCATCGGCCTCGGCTACGCGCGGTCGACGACGCTGGCGTTCACCGCGGCGGGCAACAACTTCGAGCTCGCGATCGCCGTCGCCATCGGGACCTTCGGGGCCGCCTCCGGCCAGGCGCTGGCCGGCGTCGTGGGTCCGCTCATCGAGGTCCCTGTGCTCGTCGGCCTCGTCTACGTCTCCCTCTGGGCCGCCAGAGCCTGGTTCCGCACGGATCCGTATACCGCTGAATCGAGGACGTCATGACCGACGCTGCCACCATCCCCGACGCCGAGGCATGCTCGCCGTCGACGACCCACGCAATCGGCGCGGAGGCGGCGAGCACGGTCGCCAGTGCTCTGAAGGCGCTGGCGGACCCGCTGCGGCTGCGGATGCTCTCCGCGATCGCGGCCGACCCGCGCGGCGAGTCCTGCGTGTGCGACCTCGCCGAGCTGGCAGAGGTCTCCCAGCCGACGGTCTCGCACCACCTGAAGGTGCTCAAGGAGACCGGGATGCTGGCCTCCGAGCGGCGCGGCACCTGGGTCTGGTACCGCATCGCGCCGGGCAAGCAGCGCGCCGTCGCGTCCCTCCTCGACGCGTTCGCTCCCGCCGCGGCCGTCACCGACGAACCCGAAGACGCCGCAGCACGGGCCGAGGCCCTGCAGCAGATGGACGCCCGCGTGACCCGCCTCGCCGAAGAGCTCGCGGACGAGCTCACCGGGCTGAACCGGGACCTCGTGATCGCGATCGTGCGCGAGTCCTACGCCGGCCTGGTGCGTTCAGCGAAGCTGACGGCGCACATGATCCCGCTGACCGAACGGTTCGCCCGGCAGCGCCTCGCCGACCTGGCCAGGGACCGCTCGGCCGGGGTGCCGCAGGTGCTGTTTGTGTGCGTGCAGAACGCGGGCCGCTCCCAGCTCGCCGCCGCGATCGTCAACCAGCTCGCAGGCGGTGCCGTGATCGCCCGCTCAGCAGGCTCCGCCCCTGCCTCGGACATGCACCCGCACGTGCGCTCCCTGCTCACGGAGATCGAGGGCGAGCAGGAAGCCGAGACGGCGTTCCCGAAGCCGCTCACCGACGACGCCGTGCGCGCGGCCGACGTGGTGGTCACCATGGGCTGCGGCGACGTCTGCCCGATCATCCCCGGCGTCCGCTACGAGGACTGGGCCGTGGGCGACCCGGCTCTCGCTTCCCCGGACGGGGTCGACGCGATCCGCCACGATATCGAGGGCCGCGTCCGCGAGCTCCTCGCCACGCTCACCGACTGAACGAAAGCGAACAACAATGACTGACCAGAAGCCTTCCGTCCTCTTCGTCTGCGTCCACAACGCCGGGCGCTCCCAGATGGCCGCCGGCTGGCTCCGCGAGCTCGCAGGCGACCGCGTCGAGGTCCGCTCCGCCGGATCCATACCCGCCGACCAGATCAACTCCGTCGCCGTCGAGGCGATGCGCGAAGTCGGCATCGACATCACCGCCGAACAGCCGAAAGTGCTCACCACCGAAGCGGTGCAGGACTCCGACGTGGTGATCACCATGGGCTGCGGCGACGCGTGCCCGTTCTTCCCCGGCAAGCGCTACGAGGACTGGAAGCTCGACGACCCGGCCGGACAGGGCATCGATGCCGTGCGCCCGATCCGGGACGAGATCAAAGGTCGCGTCGAAACGCTGCTGGCGGAACTGCTCGTCTGAGGGACTGCGAGGGACTGCGAGCACGGGAGGGGCAGCGGCCAATGGCCCTGCCTCTCCGCTGTGTTTCCGGGTTTCCTGGTCCCTGCGGCGAACACCGATGTGCCGTGAGGCGTGCGCCATCGATCGCGCTACAGCCCGTTCTTGCTCTACCGGGACGCGCCTCGCAGCGCTGCTTCGATCTGCTCCTGCGTAGGCGCTCCGGCGAACCCGTTCCTCGTCGCATAGACGCGGCACGCGAGCGAGCGGACCGGTGCTGTCGGGAACAGGTCGACGCCGTCGACGAGGATCGTGGGCGAGCCTCCGAACCGGGTGCTTACCGCCTCGGCCTCGGTCCGGATCGTGACCAGCTCGACAGGCACGGCCCTGAATCCAAGAGCGTCCAGTGCTGCGCGCGCGTTGGCTTCGGCCACGTCCGTGTTCGGGCAACCGACAATGTGCAGCAGCTCGACCTTCATGCGGCATCCTCGAATCGCGCGTCGTTCGACGCCCGGTCCGGGCCTGGCGGGAGAAGGATCAGGCAGAGCAGGCCGACACCGGCGACGACGAAGACATCGGCGACGTTCCCGACGAACAGGTCGCCGTAGGCGAGGAAGTCCGTGACCTGCCCCTGTCCGAAGGAGGGCGGGTTCAGGAGCCGGTCGACGAGGTTGCCGACCGCGCCGCCGAGGACCAGGCCCAACGCGGCACCCCACCGCGCGCCACGCAGCCGCACAGCGAACACAACTACCGCGATGGCGGCGAGGAGGCCGACGAGGGTGAAGATCCAGGTGGACCCGGAGCCGAGCGAGAACGCGGCTCCGGGGTTGTAGACCAGGGACAGGCCGAACAGGTCGCCGACCAGCGGAACCCGCTCGCCAGAAGTCAACTGCGCCACAGCGAGGGCCTTCGACCCCTGATCGAGGGCCACGGCGAGCACGGCGACCGCGAGGGCGACGCCGAGTGCCCTCCGACCTTTCGGGGAGGGCGGGCTCGTCCCCTCGGCGACGACGGTGCCCTGCGCGGTCACGCGATCGACTTCCTGGTGCGCGCGGCGCGCAGCCCGTTGAGGATCACGATCACCTCGGCGATCTCGTGCACCAGCACCACCGCGGCCAGCCCCAGCACGCCGAACAGGGCCAGCGGCAGCAGGGCGGTGATGATCAGCAGCGACAGGATGATGTTCTGATTGATAATGCGCCGTCCGCGACGGGCGTGGTCGAACGCCCGCGGGAGGAGCCGCAGGTCGTGGCCGGTGAAGGCGACGTCGGCGGACTCGATCGCGGCGTCGGAGCCGGTCGCGCCCATCGCGATGCCGATGTCCGCGGCGGCGAGGGCGGGGGCGTCGTTGATGCCGTCGCCGATCATCGCGACCGAGCCGTGCCTGCCCAGCTCGCCGATCGCGGCGGCCTTGTCCTCCGGGCGCAGCTCGGCGCGCACATCCTCGATCCCGGCCTGCGCGGCCAGCGCCCGGGCGGTGCGGGCGTTGTCGCCGGTGAGCATGGTCATCCCGACGCCCTGGGCGGCGAGGGTGCGGACCACCTCGGGGACTTCGGGTCGCAGCTCGTCGCGGACCCCGATCGCGGCGACCGGGACGCCGTCGCGGTGCACGATCACGACGGTCATGCCCTGCTCCTCCAGGCCCGCCACCTGGTCCTTGAGCGTCCCGGCGTCCAGCCATCGAGGGCTGCCGACGGTGACTCGGGCCCCGTCGAGGGTGCCCTCGATGCCGTGCCCGGCCTGCTCGGTCACGTCCAGGGCGGCGGGGGCTCCGGGCGAGGCGGCGGTGATCGCGGCGGCCAGCGGGTGGGTGCTGTGCTGCTCCAGGGATGCCGCCCAGGCCAGGGCCTGCGCCTCGGTCACGCCGTCGGCGGTGAGGATGGCGGTGACGGCGGGCTCGTTGCGGGTGAGGGTGCCGGTCTTGTCGACGGCGACGTGGCGGATCACGCCGAACCGTTCGAACACGGCACCGGACTTGATGATCACGCCGAACCTGCTCGCTGAGCCGATCGCGGCGACGACGGTCAGCGGGACGGAGATCGCCAGCGCGCACGGCGACGCGGCGACGAGCACCACGAGGGCGCGGGTGATCCACAGCTCCGGGTCGCCCAGCAGCGAGCCGATGACCGCGACGAGGGCGGCGAGGATCAGCACGCCGGGCACGAGCGGGCGGGCGATGCGGTCGGCCAGGCGGGCGCGGTCGCCCTTCTCGGCCTGCGCCTGCTCCACCAGCTCCACGATCGTGGTCAGCGAGTTGTCGGTGCCCGCTGCGGTCGTCTCGACCTCCAGGGCACCGGCGGTGTTGATCGCCCCGGCCGACACCGCGTCGCCGGGCTCGACCTCCACCGGGATCGACTCCCCGGTGATCGCCGAGGTGTCCAGGCTCGACCGGCCCGTCCGGACGATCCCGTCGGTCGCGATCCGCTCACCCGGACGCACGAGCATCAGCTGACCAACGGCCAGATCCTTCGCGGCGACCTCCACGGGCGCGCCGTCCTGCCGGATGGTCGCGGTCTCCGGGACCAGCTTGAGCAGCGCCCGCAGCCCGCCGCGGGCGCGGTCCATGGCCTTGTCCTCCAGCGCTTCGGCGATGGAGTACAGGAACGCCAGCGCCGCGGCCTCCTCGACGTAGCCGAGGATGACCGCGCCGACCGCGCTGATCGTCATCAGCAGCCCGATGCCCAGCTTGCCCGTGAACAGCTTGCGGATCGCGCCGGGCGTGAACGTCGACGCACCCAGCAGCAGGCCGATCCAGAACGCCACCAGCGCCGGGATCTCCGCACCCGTCCATTCCAGGACCAGGCCCGTACCGAACGCTACGCCGGAGAGCACCGGGACCATGATCCCGCGGTCACGCCACCACGGACGCTCCCGCTCCTCCTCGGCCTCCTCGCCGACCCGGGTCTCCGGCTCGTCGCAGCCGCACGCCGCGCTCACGCGCCCGCTCCCGTCCCACAGCAGCCCGGCACCGTGCACTCGGCGTCCATGCACGGCGCGTGCTCGTCCACGGCCAGCGTCACGTCCACCAGCGCCGTGAGCGCCGCCGCGAGGTGCGGGTCGGCGATCTCGTAGCGCGTCTGCCGACCCTCGGGCTCGGCGACTACGATCCCGCAGTCGCGAAGACAGGTCAGATGGTTCGACACGTTGGAGCGCGTCAGCTCCAACTCGCGCGAGAGCACGGCCGGGTAGCTCGGGCCGTCCAGCAGGGTCATCAGGATCCGGGAGCGCGTCGGGTCCGCCATGGCCCGGCCCAGCCGGTTCATGACGTCGAGACGCGAAGCAATAGTCAGCATGCACTGAACTATACAGCAAGCACTGAACTATTGTCGATGATGGCGAACCATGCACCCGCGACCCAGCAGCGGCACTCCCGCCCCCGCGGAGCCCTCACGACACCCGCACCGGCGGGCGCGGTACAGTCGCAGAGGAGGCAGTTCCTCGAACATCCACCCGCACCCACACCAAAACGACGGCACGGGCGGAAGTTCCCGCCAAAACCGTCAATATTCACCGGAACATCTAGGTTTTTTAGAGCATTCGGGCGCGGGTGTCGAAGAGTTCCAGTTCGGCGGGGTGTAACTGCGCTTGCACGACGAAGCTGCGGTCTTTGATCTTCCAGAGGCCCTGCCCGATGCCGAGCCCAGGGAGAAGTGAGCGTTCGGTTCCGGTGAGTCCGAGGGTTTGTGCGGTGACGCCGAGCTGATCGCTCTCTTGCCGGTACACGATCCTCGTTTCGGCGTTCGCGAGCAGCGACGATGCGAGGGCGCGCATTCTGGAGCCTTGGTCGCCGACGTTCTCCAAGTCGGTGAGCTTGTGGAAGATGAGCAGGTTGCTGATGCCGTAGTGGCGGGCGAGCCGCCATTGCGCATCCATGCGGGCAAGCAAGCTTGGGTAGGACATGAGGCGCCAGGCTTCGTCGTAGACGACGAAGCGCTGACCGCCGGACGGGTCTTGGAGCGCTGATTCCATCCACGCCGCAGAGCAGGTCATGAGCACGGCGAGCAGGGCGCTGTTCTCCGAGACGCGGGACAGGTCGAGGGAGAGCATCGGCAGCGTCGGGTCGAACTTCTCCGTCGACGGCCCATCGAACAAGCCGCTGAGATCCCCGGCGACCAGCCGTCGGAGCGCGTGCCCGAGCATCCGCCCGTCTTCTGCGAGCCGGCCGTCGGGATCGTCCGCCGATGAGGGCGAGAGGATGCGGTCGACGACCATCGGTAGGATCGGCACCTCCGCTGATCTGACGGCGTCTGCGAGAGCGATATCGATCGCGGTGTGCTCGACCGGAGAGAGCCGCCGGTCGAGCACGGTCTCCGCGAGGGCGCCGATGAGATCCCGGCGGCGGGCTGCGACCTGTGTAGCCCAGTCGGCGTCCGGGATGCCCGCGGCCCGGTATCCCTCATCGAGCGGGTTCAAACGGGTCGGGAGCGAGGGGCCGAGGACGATCGCGCGGCCCCCGACGGCGCGGGCGACGGGGGTGTGCTCGCCTTTCGGGTCGCCGGGAACGTAGACGCGCCGCCCGAACGGGAGCGCCCTCGTGTAGAGCGCTTTCGCAAGCGACGACTTCCCGCTTCCGACGATCCCGGCGAGGATCAGGTTCGGGGCGGTGATGACGCCTTGCCGGTACAGCTCCCACGGGTCGTACACGAAAGATCCGCCGGAGTAGAGGTCTTGTCCGATGAAGGTGCCGGCGGAGCCGAGCCCGCCTTCGGCGAGGAACGGGTAATGCCCCGACAGCGTGGCCGAGGTGTCCTGGTGGCGCGGGAGCCGGAACCGGCCCGGCGTGCACAACGCCGCCGGTCCCTCCTCTCCGGCACGAGGCAGGTAGCGAGTGGCACGGCGGGCTTCGCGTGCTGCTGCCGCCTCCGCCCGCAACTTCGCCACAGTTTCGGCGCGGGCTTCGGCGTGGATGCGGGCGGCGGCCTGGGCGCGGGCTTTCCGGTGCCGGCGGAGCTCTCCTTCGGGCCCGACGAGCACCGAGGTATGCAGACGTCCCGGATCGGTGTCGTCGCTCATCGGCCGAGCCCCCGCCCCGTCTGCCTGCCGGGCTGCTCGCGGCGGATGGCCGGGGTGCCGAGGCGGTCTCGCCGCGACTGCTCCCGCGCGGCCTCGCGCGCGAGGATCGGCCCCGCCCGCACCCCAGACGGGGCGGCGATCGCAGACGACGGCGATTCGGTAGTGGTGGCGGCGTGGCGGGGGTCTTCGAGGCCGAGCAGCACCGGGGACGGGAGGACGTCCATGTGCCGGTAGAGGGCGAGGTGCCGGTGATCCTGGTTGTAGACCAGCGTGTAGGCGTCCAACTGGGCAGTGCAGTCGAGGAGGCCTTGCGGCGGCGTGTCGTAGACGTACCCGTTCTCGAGCGCGGCATCCACGGTCTCGTCACCGTAGTCGTAGCCCGCGAGTTCCTGGATCACGGCATCGGCGCCGCCCTGGTCGATGAGGTCGAGGAGCCGGTCGGCTTCGCCGCCTTGCAGGAAGACCACGTTGATCAGATGCCCGACTTCCGGCATTTCTGCGGCGGGGTGCCAGGCGATCCGGCCCGCCGCCGCGGATGCCGCATCGAGGCGTCGTTCCGCCTCACCGATGAGCGCCGCCGCCTGCCGCAGCTCCCCGGCGGTCGTGAGTGCATCGCGGACGCCCGTGGCGCGGTCTCCGGCGTCGTCGGCGGCGCGGTCGCGCGAGCTCTCGTGGGCGGTGGCGATCTGGGTGAGGACTTGTTCGAGGGATCGGACGCTGCCGAGGAGATCGCCGAGCACCCCGTACATGTCCTCCGGCTGCTCGAAGGTGCGGCTGGCGTGCGCGAGCGCCCGCATCGCCTCATAGGCTTCCTCCGCGTCAGCGACGGGATCGGTGAAGGTCAGCATGTCCGATGCTCCAATCGTGAAGATGATTCGTATGCCAGGTGCGCGAAGGTTCGCCGCTGGTTCAGATGGGGCGGCAGAGCGGGAGCGCGGCCGCGGTGAAGGCCTGCGCCTGCTGGCCGACCAGGCGGCGGGTTTCGCAGGACGCCTGGATCGCGGCCTGCTCGATCTGCGATACCGCGGCATCCAGTTCCCCATTGGTGGGTGCGGAGACGGAGACGAGGCCGACGACGCGGAGCACCCCGTGCCCCGCGGTCAGCTCAGATTCTTGTTGCAGCACGTCGCCGTATTCGGCGGTGGCCTGGGTGTCTTCGACCTGGCCGATCTTCCGGCGCTGGGCGGCGTCGGCGACCATCTCGGTCTTCTTCCGCCGCAAATCCCTGGCGGCCTGATCCGCCCGCACCGGCAGATAGTGCAGCGACAAGGAGCGCAGCACCCCGCCGGTCAGCACGAGCGGGGCGAGGAACCCGGGGAAGGTCTGCGCCCTCGGCCATTCGCTGATCCACAGCACCGCGTGGTGCGCGCTGTCGGAGCGCAGCCGGTCCCAGGCCTCGTTCACCGCAACCGGGCCCGCGGTCGCGAGCTCCCGGCCGAGCGCGCCGTGACGTTCCAAGGCGGGGCCGGCGGCGGGGTCATAGGCGGTGCGGAGGATCAGGGCGACATCACCCGGGGTGAGCCATCCCGTCATCTGCAGCTCGGCGGAGCGCAGCGCGGTCTGGAACGACTGCATCTCCTGCCCGAGCACCACCGCCGCTCCCTTCATGCCGCCGCCCGCGGAACGGATCTGCCGGGTAGCGGCTCGCATGTCAAGGGAGAGCGACACGGTGGTGGCGTGGCGTTCCCCGGCGGGGCCCGCCCGTTCGATGAGCTCCCGGTAGGTGTTCGCCGCCCAGGAGCCGTCGTCGTGGCCGTGTTCGCGCCACCACTCGGTCAGCCCCGACCCGGAATCGGGCAGGGTGCGCTCTTGCACCTGGATGCGGGCGATCCTCCCGGACCGGCACGCGGCCGCAAGGACGCGACCCCAGCCGGTGACACGGCGCTGCTGCTCGCCGGGGTCGAGAAGCACGAACGCGGGATGCGCCACCCCGCACACGACGGTGAGGGTCTGGGCGTGCGGGTCGTGGATCATCGCCGCCCCCGTCTCGGGGTCCACCCATTCCCGGAGCGCGGCGAGGTCGCCGGGGAGCGCGAGCGTGCCCGCCGGGCGCGGCTTCACCACCCTGCGCCGATACTGGGTTTGCTTCGCGCGGGTGCGGAGGAGCCAGCGGGTGACGATCGGCGCCCACTCGATCAGCTTCCGCCCGCCGACGGGCACCCACGCGATCACCACCAGGGATGCCCACGCCGGCGACGACCAGGCAAGGCCCTGTCCGCCGCCCGTGTAGAGGCCGGTGACGATGATGCCGAGCGCGGTCGCGAGGACGAGAAGCTGTGGCAGGGAGAGGCCGAGGAGCAGGCCGCGCTTGGTGAGGCGAGAGAACTGCACCGGACGCAGCTCGAGCGACGCTTCGGAGGTGTTCGCGCTCATGGGTTACTGCTTCCCGGTCGGGGCGGGCGGATCGGTCCTTGGCGGCGAGGGCGGCGGGAGCACCGCGGGCGGCTGCTGCACCGGCGGCCCAGGCGGCGGAGCCGCCGGCTCGGACGCACTACCCGCGTGCCCGTCCGCTGCGTCACCGATGGCCTCGCCGATCTTCGGGCCCGCGGTCGCGGTCTCTTTCACGACGACTCCTGCGGCGACGGCCGCCGCGACCGGCGGCGCAGCAGCCGCAGCCGGGGCGGCCGGTGCGGCCGTGCCTCCGGTGGCAGCCGGGGCTGCGGTGCCGGCCGCGGCAGGCGCCGCCGCTGGTGCTGGGGTGGGTGTGGGCTTCGGCGTTCCGGCGCCCTTGCCGGTGTCTGCGCCGTTGAGCACTTGCTTCGGGGCGGGGCCGTTCGGCTTCGACGGGAGCGGGACGGGCCGGTTGAGGGCGTTCTTCGCCTCCTGCTCCATCGAGGACGCCTGATACATGTCGAAGCCCACGAAGCTCAGGAACTTGTACGCCAGGTACGGGGCGAACGCGGCGACGAACAGCAGCACGATCCCGGCGATGGGTTCGGACAGGGATTTCAGGTCGAGGCTGATGGGTGCGGCGACCTGGGTGGTGGCGATGAGGAAGATCACCACGATCACGAGCTTCGACGCGATCAGCGCGACCACGAACGTCGCCCACTTCCCGAACCAGCCGCGGGACGCTTCCCAGGTGAGGCCGGCGAGCGCGACCGGGCCGAACACGATCGCGACCAGCAGCAAGGCCTTCCGGATGAGGAGGCTGAACCAGAGGATGAAGATCGCGGCGATCATGAGGCCCGCGAGAAAGATCGTCAGCAGCGCCCCCGCACCCCCAGCAACCGAGGTGATGGTGACCGCGGTGATGAGGAGCGCGAGCCGGTCGTCCATGCTCTCGATCGTCTGCCCGGTGGCCTGGATGATGCCGACGCAGAGCTGATCGGTGATTTCGAGCAGCAGGGCGGTGCAGGTGATGAGCACGAACGAGCCGAGCACCGATTTCGCGACCCCGAGCGCGGCGCGGGTGAGTGCGGACGGGTCGCGGCGGGCGAGGCCGGTGATGAGCTGGAAGCAGAAGAACAGGAGCGTCACGAACACGGCGATGCCGAACAGGATGTTGTAGACCTTCACGTATCCGTCGCTGGTGACGTCGACCGAGGTGGTGGTGGAGAACACGTCCCACATGCCCTGGAACAGGGTGGACACGGCGAGCCCCATCGCGGAGGCGATCCACCCGAAGAAGAGGCCGGCGGGGCCCTCGCCGATCGCGGTGCAGACGGTGGAGACGCCGGGGATGTCGCAGATACTCACCCTGAACCACCACCCGGCTAGTTGACGGCCTGGCCGACGGTCCAGAAGAAGTTGATGAGCGTGACGGCCGCACCAGCGAGCACCGCCGCACCGCACGACACGAGCACGCCCGTCTTTCCCCTCGACGCGAGGTGCGGGTTGCTGCTATTCGCGCCGAAGCCCCAGACGATCGCGGACACGATGAGCGCCAGCACGCTGAGGATGAGGCCGACGGTCATCACCGCGCCGACGATGTCGCGCAGTTGCGCGATCCCCGGAAGCCCGTTGCTGTTCGGGTCGATATCGATCATGGTTGGGCACTCCTGCCGGTCGGTGAAGCGGACGCGATCCGTCCGACAAGCAGGTGCACTCAGCAGGCCCGGTGGCCGAGCCCTTAGATGCGGTCGCCGATGGTGAGGAGAAAGTTCGCCCAGGCGATGCCGGCGCCGGCGAGGGCTGCGGTGCCGAGGGCGACGAACACGCCGACGCGGGCTTTCTGCGCCGTGTAGGGGTTCCCGGTGTGGGAGGCGATGGCCCAGATGGTTGCAGAGACGAGGAGGGTGAGCACGGCGCCGATGAGGACGTAGGTGAGGAGCGCGCCGATCACCGACGCGAACTCCCCGGATGCGCCGACGGCGCCGAAGTCGGGAAACACGTTCACCGGGCACCTCCAAGGTTCGCGCGACACCCGGGCGCGCCCGTCGTGCCGTCACTCGGGACCGCGCCGTGCTGCGCCAGCCACTCGACTGCGTTCACCGGGGGCTGGGCCTGCCCGCCGGGGCGGATCTCGACGTGCAGGTGCGGGCCGGTCGAGCGGCCGGAGGAGCCGACATCGCCGATGTGCTGCCCGGCCGCGACGGTCTCCCCGCTGGTGACGTAGATGCCGTCCTGCCACATGTGCGCGTAAGAGGACGCGACCCGGGCGCCTTGGACGGTGTGTTCGATGACGATGAGGCCGCCCCATCCGGAGCTGAACTCCGCGACGGTCACGCGGCCGTCGGCGACCGCGTAGATCGGGGTGCCGTCGGCGGCGGCGAGGTCGGAGCCGGAGTGAAACTGCCGCTCGCCGGTGAAGGGGTCGGTGCGCCAGCCGAAGCTATCCGTGTTCGTGTACGAGCCCTCGGGAAGCGGGAACACGACGCGGCTGGTCTCCGGCACCGCCCCGCCACGGTTCCCGCCGCCGCTGGGGGCGGGCTTGGTGAGGGCGGTGAGGATCGCTTCGGCGACGGGCTGCCAGTTCCGGTACCGATCCGGGAACGCCGACACTTCGACGGCTTGCGCGGCGGAGCCTGGGTCCATCTGCTGCCAGCCGGGAATGTCGAGCAGGCCCCGCGGCGAGGGGAAGTTCGGGCCCTGCTCACCACCGTAGAACGCCTTCGCCTGATAGGTCGGGTTCATAAGCTCAGCGACCGTACCCCAGCCCGCGGCCGGCCGCATCTGGAACAACCCCAGGCTGTCGTGATCGGAGGCGTCGCCGTCGTTCGGGTAGTTCCCGGATTCGGGGTAGGCGCCGGTGTTGGCGAGCATCCGCAGCCGGGACTCGGTGAGCGCCGCCATGAGCGCGATGCGCACACCCGCCTGGCCGACGCCGGGGATGCTCGCCCCGGTGGTGATGATCGTCGCCGCGTGGGTGAGCTGCCGCTTCTCGAGCGTAACCGAGGTGCCATCGGCAGTGGTCGCGGCGAGCTTGTCCGGGATCGGGCCGACCGTCAGGGAATCCGTGAGGCAGAACCCTAACGGGCCCATGAACGCTCCCATGCCGACCAGCGCGGTCGACGGTCCGACGCAGAACAGCACCAAGAACAGGACGAGCAGCTTCTTCACCATCACCGAGCCGTCCTCGCTATCGGAGCGGGGTGTCGAGAGCGGAGAGCCGCAGCAGCCGGCAGTCCTCGTCGTCCGGGCAGGCGGCGAAGATCGTGAACGACACCGGGCGCGCATCGGTAACGCCCTGCCCTTCCCAGACGCCGGTCCGGTGCCGGGTGCCGGTGACTGTGTACGCGGTCGCACCCGGCAGGAGCGTGCCGGGGCGGGCGTCGGCGGCGATGCCCGCCCAGCTCTCGGGAAAGGTGATCGTGTCGATGGTGAGCCATTGCCGGGTCGAGTAGTTCCGCAGTTCGGCCCAGGCGGCATCGTCTGGGAGGTAGGCGCGGAGGTCTGCGGCGAGGCCTGGTGCTTCGTCCGGGTCCGCGACATCGATGATCGCCTGCATGTACTCGTGCGGGCTGTAGCCGAGGCCGGTATCCCACGCGAACAGCCCCTCGGCTACGTCCCGCGCAAACCGTTCCGCGTCTGAGACGGCCGGGAGCTCGCGCGGCGAGAGATCCCGGTCAGCACCAGGCGTCTCGGACGCCGAGACGCGGGGGCCGGGTGATGATTCGGGGGCGGGGCCGCGCAGCAGGCCATAGATGCCGGCGCCGACGAGCAGGGCGAGGACGATGCCGCCGCCGATGAGGGCGATGCGCAGGCGCCGCGACGCCTGCTCCGGCTCGGTGGTCTGACGCATACGGGCTTCCTTCCGGCGAACGGGCGAGTTCGGTACCCGGAAGGTGCACACGCACAGCCGGCGGCTCGTAGCCGCCGGCAGGCAGGTTTAGACGGCCTGCACCTCCGTGCTGCCCGCCGCAGCGTTTTCGCGGGCGGCGCGGATGAGGGCGAAGAACGCGATGGTCTCGGCGAGCACGGCTTCGGCGCGCTCCCACTCCGCCCCGGTCAGTTCCGCGGCGAGGGTGCCCGGGTCGTATTTCTGGGTCCAGCCGTCCATGTCGGCCCAGAGCGCGACGAACGCGCGCGGCGGCAGCACCACGAGCGTCAGCTTCGGACGCTCCACCGGCCGTACCGGCTTCTTGCCCTTCTTGCGACCCGTGGAGGTGATGCGGGCGATCGCCGCAGCGGCGAGCTGCGCGAGCTCCGCCGTCCGTGCCTCCCTGGCGGCTGCGGCACGCACTTGCTCGGCAGAGGCGGCGGCCTGCATGCGCACGGGGTCCGGCTGGGCGGGGTTGACGGCGATCCGGTCGAGCTCGTGCAGGGAGAGGGCGGTGTTCATGCGCAGGTGCGCGCCGTGCACTTTCCCGCCGGCCTCGATCCGCGCCAGCTCCTCGACGGCCTGGGCGCGGATGTGCTCGGGTCGGGTGTCGTCGTTTGCGAGATCCTTCAATCTGCCGATTTGTTCGAGCATCGTCTGCGATCCGTGCCCGGTGACCATGCGGGCGGCCTGCACCCGGGCTTCCCCGGCGGAGCGCGGTGCCGTCGATTCGACGGCACCGTGGACTTCCGCAGAATCCTGCGGATTCTCGCCGTCGGCTCCGAACCGTGTTGCGGCCTGCCGGCGGGCGGCGTCTTCGGCGAGCACGACCTTCAGCTCCCGGTAGAGGGATTCGGCTTCGATCAGGGAGAGGGGTTTGTGCAGCGAGTTGTCGTTCTGTTCCGCGAGGAGCTGGGAGAGGCGGCCGGAGAGGTTCGACCGCACCCACACGTTCGTGGAGCGCTGCCCGAGCAGGCGCAGCGCTTCGAGGCGGCGGCGCCCGCAGACGAGCACCCCGTCCGGGGTGACGGTGATCGGCTGCAACAGGCCCTCTGCACGGATGGACTCGGCGAGCGCCGGAATGTCGCCGAGGTCGGTGCGGTGGCGCTTCCCGACGGTGATGGAGTCGAGGGAGCGTTCCAGCTCGATATGCCCCGGGCTACTGGCAGCCATGGCAGCCACCTCCGTCTGGGGTGGACAGCACCACCTCCGACAGCACCCGGTCGTCGGCGAGGAGCGCGCGGAGGGGTTCGCCGGTGACCAGGCGGTGCAGGATGCCGCGTGCGGCGCTGGTGTGCGCCTGGTTCGGGTCCGGCGTCCCCAGCGCCACCCGCAGCATCGCAAGCCACGAGGCGGCGGGGATGTCGAGGAGGGCGCGGGCGTGGTAGTCGCGGCGCAGCGACTCGAACGCGGAAGCCCGCGACGCTGATTCTGCGAGCCGGGTGATGATGTACTCGATCCCGCCCCGTGCAGCCTCGACCGGCCAGCCGAGCAGATGGAACAGCGCGACCGCGTCTTCGACGGCCTGCCCCACCCGGGCGGGGGTCTCGTCGTGCTCGGGTTCCTCGATGAGGTCGGGGGCGGGGATTGTGAGGCTGTGGTGGTAGTCGGTCAGCGGGTTCTCCCGGTCCGAGAAGCGCTCTGCGTCGTGGTGGGTGGAGAACTTCGGTCGCCGCGCCTGATGCACGGAGCACAGCAGCCCGTTCGCGCGTTCCTCGGCGATGCAGGTCACTTTCACTGCGCGGGTGATGACGGCCCAGGGGTCGTCGGCGCGCCTCACGGCGCCGGTGCGCATCGCGTCGAACGCCGCGGCGGCCGCTTCCCACGGGTCGAGGCCGTGCCGGCGCGCGAGCGCGGCGTACTTGTCGGCCGCGTGCCGCATGAGGGCTGCGACTTCGGGGTCGTGCCGCCACGCCCATCGGCCTTCCTCGTGCAGGCGGATCAGCAGGGCGCGGAGCCCTTCGGAATGCTCGAACCCCCACCGCGCATCCCGTTCGGGACGTGCGGCAGGGGTGCTCTTCGTGCGGGTCTGGTTCATGATGACGGCACCTCCTACATGGCAGGTGCGCCCCGCGTGCCTGGGGCCGGGAAGGTCCTGCGCGAACCGGGCTGCTGACTCGTGCATGGCGGATCACCTCAGCCCCATCCCCGAACGCGCGGGCTCCGGTCGTGTCTGGCGTCTGCGGCCCCGGATCGACAGATCGGGCAATCGCGATGCCCGCTCACTCCGGACCGCACGCTGTTCGGCGCGGTCCTGCTTGCGGTCGGCGCGGGCGTCGCGGAGGCGCTGGGCGAGCTCGGCCCGCAGATCGAGCCCCCACCTGGTCGCGCGGGCGCCGCCCTGCATCGCCAGCTCGGTCGGCCGCACCCACCGAATCTGCGTCCGCCGCTTCGCCTCAGCATCCGGCTCGGCTTCTACCGTGTCGCGCTCGGCGCGGTCGCTCCCGGTCAGGGAGGGGTCGCGGTGTACGGCGAGCATCGACCGCTCCGCCTCCACCTGCTCAGGCCCGCCCGGCGAGGTTCGTTCGGCGTTCATCGCCGCAGCGAGCGCGGGATGCAGACGCGACCGCGCCGCCTCCGCTACTTCGGGGCCGTGTTCGTGGTACATGACGGGTCCTCCTCGTCTCTGGGGTCATCTGCAGCCGTCGCGGCTGCTGCATCGGTCGTTGGCGTAGCGATGACTGGCTGTTCGGTGCCGGGCTCGGCTTCCGGCGTGGGGCTGGGTTGCGGGAGCCAGCGGCCGACGGTCGAGGGGTGCACGTCGAGGTAGCGGGCGATCTTCTTGTTCGACCAGCCGCCCGCCCGCAGCACCTCCGCCACCTCACGCCGCGACCACCCATCCCGCCCCTGCTCTGGCATCGGCGGATCACCCGCTTCGGCGCCGGGCTCCGCATCGGGCGCCAGCACCGCAGCGAGCACCGGCGCTCGGAGCGCCGGTTCCAGCGACGCCACCGGCACCGGCCCGCCCGGCCGCTCCGCGGCCTCGACGTGCAGTTCCGCGGCTTCCTCAGCAGCCGTCTCAGGGGCCGGTTTGGGTTGGTGGCGGGTGAGGATCACGGTGAGGTGCGTGATCGCGAGCAGCACCAGCGGTGGCACTGCCGCAACCGACGCCGCGAGCACCGCAGGCACATCCGCATCGGCGGCGACGATCGCGTGGATCGAGTTCGCCGTCACCGACAACCCAGCTCCAGCGATGAGCAGCATCCAGGGGTACCAGGCGGTGCGGGTGCCGGCGAGCGCGACGACGGCGACGGTCGCAACGACGATGACGCCGTCCACGATCAGCGGCCACGCCCACGCCTGCCCCTCCTCGATCCCGGAGCGGCGGGCGAGATCGGCCAGCGCAATGAAGGAAAGCCAGAACGCCCCGCACGCGATCAACACCGTCCCCGCCACCGCCGTCACCACGGCGAGCCAGCCACCCCGGCGCTCCCTCCTCATGTTCATGCGAGCACCCGCCCTCGATCAACTGGGGCACGCTGCGCAACCGGGCGCGCCGTGGCAGGTGCGGGTGCTGCCGGGGTGGTGTTCGGAGTGCGGTAGGCGGAGCGGATCGTGCGCTCGATCTCCCGCGGCGGCAAGCCAATCCCTTCCGCAACCGGCCCGAGCGCCTGAAACGCTTCCGCCAATGTGGCGCCGTTCTCCGCGAGGCGGCACGACGCCCAGAACAGGCCCTGGTTCCGTTCGCCTTCGCCTTGCCCTTCCAGCCATGCCGCGATCCGCTTCGCCCGCTCCTCCACAGTGCCGCGGAACGGGCGCGCCTCCCACGACGACCGCACGGGCCTCGGGTCCAGAAACTCCCGCAGCGCGCCCGCGTCGACGGGATGCACGTCGCCAGTGGCGAGGTCGAGGAGCTGATACGCGACCGTCTCGCCGTCGATGATCGTTCTCGACGGCGGGGCGACGATGTAACCAGCGGTGCCTCGGAAATCGAGCTGCGCCGCCCCCGACGCCCACGACCGCTGCTCGATGGCGGCTGCCGGATAATAGGCGTGCAACCCGCCCGACGGGGTGACGACCTGCACCGCCCACCCATCGAGCAGGCCCGCCTCGGTGGCCTGCTGCCAAGAGGCGGGACCGCGCGGCGGGTCGCCCTTCACATCGACATCGACAACCTCGATCCCCGAGATGGGGCCGGTCGGGATGCCGATGTTCGCATCCGGCCACCGCCGCCACCACGCCTCAACCTGCGCGGGATCGGTGCTGGCATCCTTGAAACCATGCGCGACGAGCGGCCGCTTCTCACCCGGCACACAAGGAAACACCGGCACCCCCAGCGAAACATAGTGGCGGGCGGCGTCCGCGAGACTCATGCGGGCGACCGGCGCGAGGAGCTGTTCGACGTCCATCACAGCCCCCGCACCAGCGACGAGGAACGCGCCGACCGTGCCGCAGCTGGCTTCCGCGCGGACGAGCGGGCCGACGGCTTACGCTCGACCTGCTTCGCCGCCGAGACTTCGGGACCCTCGCGGGTGAGGCCCGGCGGGGTGCCGTCGCCAAGCTGTTCGGTGTCGAGCCGATCCAGGATCTCGACGGCGACCTTCCGCACCCGCTCCGCGGTCGCCTGCACCACCTGGATCGGGTTCTTCCCGTCGGCGGCCATCGCCCACCCCGACACATACGGGATCGTGAAGGCGGTCGTGTCCATCCCGTGCGCGGCCCCGACCATGAGCGCGACGGACTCGGCTTCGACTTCGCCGATCCCGCGATGCTGGCGGGCTTCCTCCTGGTCGGGGCCGTGCATCTTCACGTGCGCGAGCTCGTGCACGAGGGTCTTCACCTGGGCGGCATCGTCCATATTCGTCCGCACCGCCACCTGCCGAGTGTCGAAGTTCGTGCTGCCGTTCGCGCCGTGGATCATGCCCTCGTGCGGCACCGGCAAGAACTGGAACCCAGCCTCGGCAACCTGCCGGATCAGCCCATCACGAAGCCCCGCCGGGGCCTCGCCTTCGAGAAGCTGCGGCGAAGGCGGGAGCGGCACATCCGGGCCGCTGGTTTGAGAGATGTCGAAGACGTAGGCGACTTTCGCGCCGATCATCCGCGACCTGACGACCTCGCCCGGCTTCGGCTGCTCTTTCGGGGCGAGCTTGCGCCACGACATCGGACCAGCAGGAGTCTTCGACGCGAACTTCCCGGTCACCGGCGCGAGAATCGCGTACCCCTTCTGCCCCTTCTGAACCTGGCGGCCGAGCTGCTCCCACTGCCGGAACCCGGCCACGTACGTCGGCATCGGCTCGGGCACCCGGCCGGCTTCCCAGGCGGCCTGATGCTGGGCGAAGATCAGCCACGAGTTGTTCACGCTGCGGGACCGGAACTTCGCCGCAAACGTCAGCGCCTGCTTCCAGTCTTCACCGGTGACCAGCTTCTCGACCTGCGCGTTCAGCTGCTCGCGCACCTCGTCGAGCTTCGCCTCCCGCGCGGCGCGCGCCTCTTCGGGGGTTCTCCTCGCAGCCATGACCGCCTCCTCTCGTCATCGGGGCGGCCCGAGAACGGGGTGCCCGTGCAAGCGAGGTACGCCGGGGATGCCGGCGGCGGGTCGAGACGGTCAGCGAACAGTAAGAGGTAGGTTGGCCGTCAGGACCCAACGGCACCTGACGTAGGACTACCGATAGCAGCCCATGAGAGATTCGTTCCCGCGGTCGGGCGAACTGCGTCCATTCCCTGCGCAGAGAATGTCTAAATGCTGGTCACAACGATTTTTCTTGCATCGCCCGGTACCGGCCCGGAGTGAGACCAGTGCATTCCCGAAAAGCCGTCGCAGCACGATTCCGACTCACCCACCCAACCAGGTTGCCGGCCTCGGCAATCGACACTCCAGACTCACGAAGGAGCCGCGCCATCTCCTCAACACGGAGCATCGTGAGATATGCCAGCGGCGTCTTCCCGTAAGCGTTCGTGAACACTCGGACGAGTTGCTTTTCGGAAAGGTGTACCGCTCCTGATAGTTCCGAGAGCAACCATGCACGGCGCACATCAGAGGCCAGGAGCTCTCGCACAGCACGGGCCTCGGCCCGCAGCGGTGCGAACCGCCGCCCACGCGGGACCGACGGGCGCGTGCGCGCCCGCTGAGCCGGAAGAGCGCGAGTCGGCGAGACGTGGATGAACGGGGACACCTGGTCGATCACCGCGTGCCAGAGCGCCTGCATCCGGTGGAATCGTTCCCGGTACTGCCCGTCGACGCTGAGCGCGACCAACTCATCAAGCCACGGCATCAGCATCCCGATCCGATCCTCACCAAGCCCCATCAACTGTGCGGGCTCGGTGTAGATCGTGTCCGCGACACTCTGCGACGCGAAGCGATCCTTGACGATATCGATGTACTGCCAGAAGAACTGATCCAGGATGAAATCGAGATCGAGATAGATCACCGTGACGGTGACGTGGCCCTCGGGTTGCGCGCCGCAGAGCACGTTCGCGCCGAGCAGCAGCACGTCACCGACCTTCGCGTGCTTCTCCCCAAACTCGCTGTAAACGATTGCCGATCCGTCGCGCACGGTGGCGAGCTTTACGCAGTCATAGGTCTCGGGGCCGACTGGTCGGTGAAAGGTGCGGGTGCGGGCGAGCAGTGGCTGGTAGCCACCAGTAGCCACCAGGTCCTGATTCGCCAGCGAAAGCCGATCGTTCCCGCTACTCATCGCTGACGCGCTCATGGTGAGCCCGGCCAGATCAGAGAGCGGGCTCCCCATGAGCGCGTCAGAGGACTTGAGCGGGACACCTGGCTTCCTTCCGTCGAATTACTCCCATTGTCGCAGGAGGGCTTCGAGAGCCGCGGCCGCTTGGAGCGGGAGCACGCCGTTGCCGAGCGCGGTTATCTGTTGGTTCGCGGTCAGTACGTAAGCCGGGCCCGTAACCCAGCCCCGTTCAAGTCCCATCAGCCATTCGAGGAACGCCGGGGCCGGTCTCGGTCCGCCGGACTCATGAAGGAGTGCCGGGCTCGGAGCCGCACTCCCTGTGATGTACTCCCATCGGGCTATGGCGTCGGCGTATCGTCCCCAGCGGTGAAGATGCCATCTATCAGCGACCACAGACTCTCCGACTCGTTCCGACATTCGGTCGAGCCATTCGGCCCGTGCAAGGCGAGGTCGATGACCTGATGAGAGAGCGCGATTGTTCCCGCTCTCCCCGCCGCGGGAAGCGTCCGAGGCGAGCGGCGTGCGAAAGAGAATCGGCGCGATGCGCGAGAACGAAGACGCGGAACCGGGGATGCGGTGCGCCGATGAGGGAAGCGGGTAGGCCGATCCAGCGCGCGTCGTACCGGAGGTCGGCCAGGTCTCCGAGTACGGCGCCGAGCGCCCGGAGAGGTCGAGCTGGCTCGTCTCCCACACCCCAGAGGCCGGGTTCCAGATCGCGAAGGGTTGCGGGGTCAGGGGTTGCATCGGAGACTCCTTCGGGGGTTGCACGAACGGCGGATGCGGAGAGCAGACCGCGCACGTTCTCGATCACGACGTACTCGGGGCGCAACCGGTCGATCGCGTCGGCCATGTGCGACCAGAGCCCGGAGCGGGTGCCAGGTGTGAGGCCGGCCATCTTCCCGACAGTCGAGACATCCTGACAGGGGAACCCGCCGCAGAGGATATCCACCGGCGGCACGTCCGCCCAGTTGATCGTGGTGATGTCGCCGAGGTTCGGCGCGTCCGGCCAGTGGTGCGCGAAGACGCGCTGCACGGGACTGATCTCGGAGAACCAGACCGTCTGCGCGTGGAGGGCATGTTCGACGGCGAGGTCGAGACCGCCGTAGCCGGAGAACAACGACCCGACGCGGAGAAGCGCGGCGCTTGGGGCGGGGTCTTCTCGCATCGGGGCTCCCGGTGATCGGTGCTCCCGGCCCGCACGCCCAGTGCTGCCGGATGGTCACCTCTCAGGTGCACCCCGCGCCCACCTCGAACGCTCGGAACTCTCACTCGCAAGTTCCGTCGCCGACGCACGCCAGCCTGACCTCGCCGAGGCGCAGGCGATCAGCTCGTCGTACGTCTCGTTCCTGACCTTCCACGCGTCTTGCATCTGCGGTTTGACGCGTGCATCACTCGCCTCAGAAGTCACACGCTGCTCGCGCCGATCTGCTCGTTGCGCCGTAGCTGTCTACGCGCACCTTCTTCCTGACCGAGACTCCACGGAGGAAGGGACGCGCGCCATGAGCACGGGAGCACCGAGGTACCAGCCAGCCCAGTTCGAGGCGTCGGGGTGGGAGTCGGGCACGCCGGAGCGCAAGGCCCGGTTCGTGAACTCGCTGCTGCGGTTCATCGCTGCTGACTTCCCGCGTGAGCGCTTCACCCGATCCCTGTACGGCGGGTTTTCCACTCACGGCTGCTTCGGGTTCATCGCGCACTACAACCTCGACGGCTTCTACGAAGCCCAGCTCTCCACCCCAGACCGACGCGCCCGCTTCCTCCACGACCTGCGCCAGGAATGCGAACGCGACGCCCGGCATGATCGGCCTGATCTATGGAGCGACGTGAAACGCGTGCTCGCCGAACGTCTGCAACCCCAGGAACTGCAGCCACCAGCCCGACGGCTGCCAGCACCTACGCGGCGGCACTCCTCGCCGAGCAGGCGCGACTGCCGGACGCTCTTCTGACCCGGCACCGGGGTTGCGTGAGGTTGCACAGTGCAACCTCACGCAACCCGATTGCACCTGCTTGTGGGGAGAGCGGAGCCGTTTGAGGCGATGGTTCAGTCGCTAGCGCGAGGGGACTTGAACTGACCTCGACCCCCTCGCGCCGCGAATCTCGGGCGAGCATTCTACTGTATGAAATCAACGATCTACGGCATATAACCTATGGATAACTCCACCGCGATACCCCGACCTACAGGCTGCTTAGCACTTTCGTTAGCACTTTTCGCAGCCCGAGCTAGGAGTCGTGCAAATTGCAGAGTAGCTAGCCACCGCATAGGCATGATGGGGAAGTTTCACGGGCTCTCAAGCTGAGCGATCCAGGATCCGGGCGGTGCTGGCCTCTGGGGTGAGGTCGAGCCTGCGGAGTAACTGCGCGTTGAGGGCGACGACGACGGTGGAGACGGACATGAGGATCGCCCCGATGCTCATCGGCAGTACGAAGCCGATCGGCGCGAGGACGCCCGCGGCCAGCGGCACGGAGACGAGGTTGTAGCCGGCCGCCCACCACAGGTTCTGCTTCATCTTCCGGTACGCCGCGCGGGAGAGCTCGATGACGGACAGCACCGACCGGGGATCGGAGGAGGCCAGGATCACACCCGCCGAGCCGATCGCCACGTCGGTGCCCGCCCCGATCGCGATGCCGACGTCGGCCTGGGCGAGTGCGGGAGCGTCGTTCACGCCGTCGCCGACCATGGCGACCCGGCGACCTTCGTGCTGCAGCTCGGCGACCTTGGCGGCCTTGTCCTCGGGGCGCACCCCGGCGAACACGCGGTCGATGCCGAGATCCCGCGCGACCGTCTCGGCGACGGCCCGCGCGTCGCCGGTGATCATCACGACCTGGACCCCGGCGGCGTGCAGCGCGTCGACGGCCTCGCGCGACTCGGGTCTGATCTCGTCGGCCAGCCGCAGGGCGCCGATGACCTTGCCGTCGGCGATCACGTGCAGGATGATCGCGCCCTCTTCGCGCCAGGTGTCGGCGACGGGGAGTTCGTCCGCCCCGTGCTGGTCGAGCAGGTACGGTCCGCCGACCTCGATGACGATTCCATCGACGGTCGCCTTGACGCCGACCGCCGGGGAGGATGAGAAGTCCGAGGCCACGGGCACGTCGAGCTCCCTGGCGCGCGCGGCGCCGACGATCGCGCGGGCGAGCGGGTGCTCGCTGTCGGCCTCCGCGGCGGCGGCCAGGGCCAGCACCTCGGCCTCGGTCCGGGTGTCGGCGGGATCGATGGCGGTCACCGTCGGCTCGCCCTTGGTGAGGGTGCCGGTCTTGTCGAACAGAATCGCATCCACGGTGCGCATAGACTCCAGCGCGAGGCGATCCTTGACGAGCACTCCGCCGCGGGCGGCGCGTTCGGTCGCGATGGACACCACCAGCGGGATCGCCAGGCCGAGCGCGTGCGGGCAGGCGATGACCAGCACGGTGATCGTGCGCACCACGGCGGCGTCGGGCAGCCCGACGAGCGACCAGATAGTGGCGGTGATTGCCGCCGCGCCCAGGGCGAACCAGAACAGCCACGCCGCCGCGGTGTCGGCGATCCGCTGCGCCCGGGACGAGGACGCCTGAGCGTCTGCGACGAGCTTCTGGATACCGGCGAGGGCGGTGTCGTCGCCGGTGGCGGTGACCTCGACGCGCAGGCCGGAGTCGGTGGCGACGGTGCCGGCGACCACCTGATCGCCGGTCTCCCGGCGCACCGTCTTCGACTCGCCGGTGACCATCGACTCGTCCATCGAGGCCGCCCCGTCGACGATCCTGCCATCAGCGGGTACCGAGGAACCCGGGCGCACGATCACCACGTCGCCGACGGCCAGATCAGCAGGAGCGACCTTTGCTACGTCGTTGCCGTCGATTTTCTCGGCCTCGTCGGGCAGCAGCGCGGCGAGCGAGTCGAGGGCGGAGGTGGTCTGCGCGAGCGAGCGCATCTCGATCCAGTGCCCCAGCAGCATGATGACAACCAGCAGCGCCAGCTCCCACCAGAAGTTCAGCTCGTGGTGCAGCATGCCGAGGCTCGCACCCCAGGAGGCGAGGAATGCGACGGTGATCGCCAGTGCGATGAGCAGCATCATGCCCGGCTTGCGGGAGCGGATCTCGCTCAGCCCGCCCGAGAGGAACGGCCTGCCGCCCCAGAGGTAGACGACCGTGCCCAGGATCGGCGACACCCACGGCACCCACGCGGCCTCGGGCAGCTGATAGCCGACGAGGTGGGCGAACATGTCGTTGCAGGCCACCACCGGCACGGCGAGCACGAGCATGATCCAGAACAAGCGCCGGAATTGCCCGACGTGATCCCCGTGTCCGGCATGCCCATGATCATGTCCGCCGTGTCCCTCGTGGTGCGCGTGGGCGTCGTGGTGATGGCTGGAAGGCTCGCCGTGACTCTGGTGGTGGTCGTGCGAGTGGTGACCGGAGTGGGTGTTCGGCTCGTCGTGGTGCGCGTGCTGAACGTCCACGTGCTCAGGATGCGCGTGCGATCGTGTCGAGGGATCGTTGCTCATGGTCTCGTCTCCTTCGTTCGTCACCCCAGCCCAGAGGCGAGACCGGGGCGAAGGTTCCGCGCTCCCGTGCACGTCCGCACGTCGGGAGCGCGGAACCAGATGCCGTCAGGCGGCGTAGGCGTAGCGGTCGGGGTCGGCGTCGAACAGGGGCCCGCAGGCCGCGCAGCAGAACCAGTACCGCTGCCCGTTGTGGTCGCGGTAGAGTCCGGCGGCCTCAGCGTCGGCCTTCACGACCGGGGTGCCGGCCATGACCTGGCACTCGGTCATCGCATCGGCCGGCGTCTGGGCGATGGTCTCCGCACTGGGCGTATGGTCGCAGCAGCTGCCACCCGTGGCGGAGGTGTCGGTGAGGTTGAGGTTCTCGTATGCAGTCATCAGGTAGATCTCTTCCTTTGGTTGATTACGGTTCGATCGGATACGGATCAGATCGCAAGTGAGCGCCCGGCGGCTTGTAGTTGCATGTATCTGCCACTCATTATGGTGACTCGCTCCCGCATTCTCGTGACAATCTTCTCGGGCTTTCGCTAGGACATGGCTCCTCCAACACAATACCCCTTAGGGGTATTCCTGGCTGGTGTGAACTTCCTCAGCGAGGCGCTGCGCTTGCCCGGTGGGGCGGATGTGACGCAGGCGGGTAGCGGCGATGATCGCGGCCACCGCGGCGATGACCGCGGAGACGATCGCCGCCATGTTCAGGCCGCCGGAGAAGGCCGCCTGTGCGGCGGCGATCAGCTGTTCGCCCAGCGCGCCGGGCAGTTCCGCAGCGGCGGCGAGGGCGCCGTCGATGCTGTCCGACGCGGCGGCCGCGGCCTCCGGGGAGAGCCCGTCGGGCAGGGTGCCGTCGATCCGGTTGCGGTAGGCGGCGAGGCCGACGCTGCCGATGACGGCGACACCGAGCGAGATGCCCAGGTCGTTCGCCGTGGTCGCCAGCCCCGAGGCGCCGCCGGTCTTCTCCGGGGGCACCGAGCCCACCACGAGCTCGGTGGTCAGTGCCATCGAGGGGGCGACGCCGGGGTAGGTGATCACGAAGCTCGCGATCACCAGCGCCAGGCCTGTGCCGGCGTCGAGCTGGGTGAACAGGATGTAGCCGACGACCTGGGTGAGCAGGCCGATCGCGATCACGTTCCCGGGCCGGAACTTCCGTGCGAAGACCGGCGAGAGGGTCGAGACGACGATCAGCACCGCCGCCGCAGGCAGGATCGCCAGGCCCGCCTGCAAGGGCGAGAGGCCTTGCACCGTCTGGAGGTACTGGGTGAACAGCGAGTACACCCCACCCAGTGCCGCCGCCGAGAGCAGGAACACCGCCAGCGCACCGGAGACGGTGCGATTGGCGAACAGCCGCACGTCCAGCAGGGGCTGCTTGGCGCGCAGCTGCCGGAGCGTGAACCACAGCCCGATCAGCACGCCTGCGGCGAGCAGCCCGAGTGTGGGCCCGACGGGCTCTTGGGCGGCGAAGCGCTTGATGCTGTAGATGATCGCGAGCAGCCCGCCGACCAGCAGCAGGGCGCTGAACAGGTCGATCTTCGCCGACGGATCGCGGTGCTCGGGCACGAGGATTGGGGCGCCGATGGCGACGAGCGCCATGATTGGCACCGCGACGAGGAACGTCGCCTGCCAGCCAAACCCTTCCAGCAGCAGGCCGGACAGGAGTGGGCCGAGGGCGACGCCGGCGGAGATACCGCCCGCCCAGACCCCGATGGCGACGCCGCGCTGTTTCGCGTCGGCGAAGATCACGAAGATCAGTCCGATCGTTGCGGGCACCATCATCGCTGCGGCCAGTCCGAGGACGGCGCGCCAGACGATCATCAGCTCGGGGATCGTGGTCAGGGACGCCGCGATGGAGACGGCAGCGAACAGGGACGCGCCGATGACCATGAGCAGGCGCTTGCCCACCCGGTCGCCGAGCACGCCCATCGCGACGAGGAACCCGGCCATCACGAAGCCGTAGATGTCGAGAATCCACAGCAGCTGCGTGCTCGTCGGGTTCAGGTCCGCGGCGAGGTTCGGGGCTGCCAGGAACAGGATCGTCAGCATCATGAACAGCAGCGTCGAGGGGATCACCAGCACGGCGAGCCCCCACCACTGCCTCGCCCCGGCCTTCGGGGCCGCGGGGGTGCCGGGCGCGCTCATGTCGCACCCCCTCGGGGTGTGCGTGTCGTGGTCATGGTCGTGTGCTCCTCTCTGCCGGATCGCCGCCCGGGCGGGCGACCTCCCGCACAAGTCGTATATGTGTGTACGAGTTGCAACGAATACAATATCTCATACATTCCAGTACGACTTGTGAGGTAGAGCATGGCGACGAAGAACGCCCAGCCGACCGGCGGCGCTCGACGTGGCCCGGCGACAGTGAGCCGGGCGGCTAACCAGCGCGCCGACGCGCAGCGCAACCGGGTAAAGATTCTGGCCGCGACAGTGACCGCGATCCGCAAGAACCTCGACGCGTCGGTCGCCGACATCGCTGCTGAGGCGGGAGTGGGCCGGATGACCCTTTATGGGCATTTCCAGACTCGCGCAGAGCTCATTGAGGCCGCACTGGTAGACAGTCTGGAACGCGCCGAGGACGTGCTCAGTCAGATCCCGCTGGACGGCGACCCGCGTGCGGCCTTCCAGCGACTCATTGCCTCCAGCTGGATGTTCGTCGACCAATCCCGTGCCCTGCTGGCCGCGGCACAGAAGGAACTCTCCGCCGCCCGCATTCGCGAGCTGCACGAGAAGGCTGAGGCGCGCATGCGCGGACTGCTGCTGCGCGGACAGCGCGAAGGTGCCTTCCGCGCCGACTTGCCGGTGTCCTGGCTGCTGACCACCACGCACGTCGTTCTCAACGGTGCGGCCGAGGAGGTGCGCACGGGCCGGATCGACCCTGACGATGCGCCATGGTTCATCGACGCGATCTTGCTGCCGGCCTTCACCGCCCCGCCGTCGGCGAGATGACCTCGCCCGCGTATTGCAGGGGCGAGGTCAAGGGGCTTTGCGTCCGGCGAGGACGCCACCGCCGAGGAGGAACAGGGCGCCCATCGGGTAGCCGGCGACGAGGTCGACCCAGCCCTCGGGCTGGGCGGGGCCGAAGGTTTCGAGGTGCGCGAGCCAATGCACGATGAGGATCACCGCACCGAGCGCCAGGAGCAGTTGACCTAGGCGCACGAAGCGGCGGTGTCGGCGGTAGGCGGAATCGGGGCCGGGGACGCCGGCTGGCTGCTGAGATTTCATGAGGTTGTGTGCTTTCACGCTGTGGATGGGCTACTGCTGGTAGGCGATAGTCGCCATCATCCCGGCTTCGCCGTGGTAGAGGTTGTGGCAGTGGGTGAGCCACCGGCCAGGATTGTCGGCGTCGAACTCGAGGCGGAAGCTCTGGCCGGGAAGCACGATCGAGGTGTCCTTGCGAGGGCCGCCATCGGGGTGCTGGTAGGTGTGCCCGTGCAGATGCATGGGATGCCACATCGTGGTCGAGTTCGTGATGGTGAGCGCGACCCGCTCCCCTTCACTGATCGCGAGGGCGTCGCGGAGGGGGTCGTCCATGTCCAGGCGGGTGCCGTTGATCGCCCAGTCGTATTTCTCCATGGTGCCCGTGAGTTCCAGGGCGATCGTGCGATCCGCGCGCTTGGGGGCCAGCGCCACCTCCTCCGCGGCCGTCAGGTCGGCCGCGATCGTGGGGGTGCGGGCCTGCGAGAGGGTGGTGCCTGCCGGGGGCGGGGAGCCGGCCCCTGTGGAGAGGATCGCGAGGGCCTGGTCGACTTTGCCGAGCGCCTCGGCGACGACGGCGAACATGCCGTCGCCGGCGGTGAGGATCGCGTCGTAGCGTTCCCCCATCCCAATCACGATGCTCTCCGCCTCGTGCGGCGCGACTGGGTACCCGTCGGTGTGGGTGATCGTAAGCTGATGCCCGGTGACCCCGAAGCGGAAGGCTGTGTCGCCACCGGCATTGATGATCCTGAGCCGGATCCGTTCCCCGGGTTTCGCAGTAAAGGTTTCAGGATCGAGCTGGGGGCGTCCATTGATGAGGTAGAGCGGATAGTAGACGTCGCCCGCATCGCCGCCGAGGAGGTCGGAGGTAGCACCCATGAGGGTATTGCCCATCCGCATCGGCATGCCGCCATGATCCATTCCGCCCATCCCGCCCATGCCGCGGCTGAGCTCAGCGAATACGTCGTCGGGGGTGGCGTTGATGCCGTCGAGCCAGTCGTCGAGCACGATCACCCATTCCCGGTCGTAGTCGCCCCGCTCCCGGGGGTCGTCGATGATGAGCGGCGCGTATAGACCCCGGTCGAGCTGCGTGCCGACATGGGGGTGGAACCAGTAGGTGCCCGCGTGCGGCAACGCGAACTCATAGGTGAACGTGTCGCCGGCCGCGATGGCAGGCTGCGTGAGACCCGGCACCCCGTCCATGTCGTTGCGCAGAGCGAGGCCGTGCCAATGCACGGTCGTCGGATCGGGGAGGTCATTGGTGAGGGTGACACGGAGCAGATCGCCGACGTTGCCGCGGATCGGCTCCGCAGCCGTCACACCCCGGTATCCCCAGGTCTTGACGGTCTTCCCGCCGAGATCCAGGGTGACCGGCTCAGCAGAGAGCGTGCGTGTGACTGTCTGACCCGTGGTCAGTCGGCTCGCCTCGGCCGCATCGACCGCGTCCGCCGTGGGCGAGAGGAACGCAGAGCTCTGCCTCGGGGTGCAGGCGGCCAAGCCCATCGCGGCAAGCGTCAGCGTGCCGGCGGCGAGGAACTGGCGGCGATTCAAAGAGCCGGTCATCAGTGGTCTTCCCGTGGTCGAGGATGGTTTGTGCGGTGCGGGGGTCATTGCGCGTTCGCTTCGATGAAGGGGAGCGGGTCGATCGGCTCACCGTTCAAGCGCAGCGCGAGATGCAAATGCGCACCGAAAGACATACCGGTGTTGCCCACGCGCCCCGCCTCATCGCCGATACTCACCCGATCGCCGACCTGATAGGCATGGGACTCGCCCTCCATGTGGCAGTAGCGACTGGTGAGGTCTTGCCCGTCGACGAGATGCTGCACCTTGAGCGAGAACCCGCAGCCGTCGCTCGCCCAGCCCGCTTCCACGACTACCCCGTCGCCGATAATACGAATCGGGGTGCCGTTGGCGGCAGCGATGTCCTGGGCATCGTGGAACTGCGCCACGGGAGCAGTGCGATATCCGAAACCGTCGGTGAGGGGCATGGTCTGATCGAAGGGGTAGCGCAGCTTCGTATCCGTCAGCTGATCCGGATCGACGAGGCCCTGCTCGGTGTTCACGCGTCGCGGTGCGACGGGGGCGGCCTGAACTTCGACCGCACCGATCGCATTGAACGTCTCGGCGCCGATTGCGGCGGGCGCGCCGACGAGCTGCTGCGCGGGGAGCTCGGCGGCGGCCGCCGCGGACACTGGGGCGAACGGGGCGGGGAAGGCGACGGGGCTCATCATGCCAGCCACGCTCAGCACCGCCGTCGCGGTGGCCATGAGGCTGCGCCGTGCCCGCTGTTGGGGTGGGGTGCCGCCGCCAGTGCCGTCAGTGAGGAAGTCGAACGACGGCATAGGGGTGAGATAGATCTGCTGGCCGTTCACGCGAAGAGCCCTCCGATGACGTAGTAGTTGCCGATCGCGACCGCGATACTCAGGGCGAGGGTGCTGGGAATGAAGACGACGGGGTTCTTGAATGGGTTTCGACGGGTATGCATAACTGTTCCGTGAGTCGGTGGCCAGGGAAGCGAAGGGTTCGAAGCTGCGACAGGGAAGCCGCAGTCACTCGGGCGCATGAGCGACAGGCACACGCACCGGCGGGGTGGGCGTGATCGAACTGCGCGCCTTAGCGAGACGCTTGGAGGACGACGGCCGGGCAGCGACGCGCGCCAGGCACACGCTGCGTGCAGGCCCTCGGCCAGGGTCGGCGTCCGGCCCGGTTGATCCCGGAGAAGGCCGGGCGTCAGTCGATCAGCCGCACCGCTCGTCGCGGCTCAGTGCCGGGGTGCGCGGGCAGGCTCGTGCCGAGATCCTAGTTCAAGTGCGGCTGATCGACAGTGCGAACAACGACGGCGGACGGGCCGCCGGAGGCGCGGGAAGTGCGCGGTTCAGCCAGCCGGCGGACTGTGCGGCGGCGCGGGAGAGACGGAACAGGGCGGGCCTGAGCAGGAAGAGCACTCCGGTCAACAGGGCCAGCATGCACAGCATGAGCATGCTCAGGTGCCCGTGATCAGGAACTGTGCCGTGCGCGCAGCTCGCGTCACAGCCAGCGGACGCTCCGCTCACTGAGCCGTCTAAGGTTAGCGCGTCGGCCGCGCGTACTGTGTCGCTGGCGGTAGCTGTGCCCGCGGGCACGAGCGCGTCGCGCGCTGTAGCGTTGCCGGACAGGGAGTGCATCGCCACCAGGCCAAAGATGAGCATCAGCACGATCGCGAAGACCGTTCCGGCGCTCTGGATAAAGGGGCGCGTGGTCGCACGGTTCACCGCATCTCGCACACCAGCCCCTTTCGTTATGGTTTTGTTACCGTATCATGCTCGCCTGAGCCGTCGCCAGCTGCCCCTCACAGGCATGCCCTGCGATCCTCCTGGGGGTCGCGGCTCCCAGCCTGTGTCTCCCGGAATGCCCTAGCGTAGAACTAGGACGCTCCAGCGATCTGCGGGTGCGGTGCGCGGCAAAGGAGAGGAGGCGGCGATGCTGACCTGTGGTGGAACGCCGCACAGAGACTCGCCTCGCCGACGCCTAGTTTCCTTCAGTCTGCTCGCTCTGGTGCTGGCAGGAATCTTCGGTATGCATGTCCTGAGCAGCTCGGCCGGACACGGCGGCCACGACACGAGATCCCCCGTCGCGCTTATCACGAGCGATCACGAAGCCGCGGATGTCGGCATGGGCGGCAGCTTGGGCACGTTAGCGGGGGCGCACGCATCCGGCACAATGGCCGCACCGGATGTGGCACCGGGAGATGCGCAGTGTCCCAACTCGTGTGAAGATCCGGCGCCTGGTCATGCCGCTCTGATGGTGGGGTGTGTACTCGCTCTGTTGGCGGGCGTCGTGCTGCTACTCATTCCGCTCGTGCTGGAGCACTCCTGGCGCTCCCTCGTCCTCGCGATCCGCTCCCTGCCACTTGCGGGCACTGTGTTGCCGCGACCACGGCCGCCGTCTCTTCTCGTTCTGTCGATCAGTCGCACCTGATTCGCGCCCGCTCCGGCCTCGGCTGGAGCACGGCTGCGCCCTGCCCGGGGCGCGATTCTCTGACTTTGTTGACTGAATGAAAGGACGCATACTGATGCGTATTCGCACGCTTGCGCTGGCTTCGGCCGCGCTGTCCACCGCCCTCCTGCTGGCCGGCTGCTCCCCGAGCGGAACGTCGGACGGGATGGCCGGCATGGATCACGGATCCACCGCTTCTAAGACGCCGACTGAGTCCGCAGCGCAGTTCAATGCAGCCGACCAGATGTTCGTGACGATGATGATCCCGCACCACGAGCAGGCGATCGAGATGGCCGACATGCTGCTCGCCAAGGACGGCATCGACGAACGGGTGGTTGCCCTCGCGCAGCAGATCAAGGACGCCCAGGGGCCCGAGATCAAGACTATGCAGGCCTGGCTCGACAATTGGGGCGTCTCCGCCGATGATTCGTCGACGGGCGGCATGGATCACGGCGGCGGCATGATGTCGGAAGACAGTATGACCGCCTTCGAATCAGCCACCGGAACCGAGGCGACGCGCCTGTTCCTCGAAGGCATGATCGAGCACCACACCGGCGCGATCGAGATGGCCCAGTCCGCCCTCGATGGCGGCAAGAACCCGGACGTGCTCGAGCTTGCGCAGCAGGTCATCGACGACCAGAGCGCAGAGATCACCACGATGCAGGAGCTCCTGAACAGCCTCTGATTCCGGCCTTGACCCGGGTCCCCGCCCACGCAGGAGCGGGGACCCCGCCCGCATCCTCGCAGCTCGCACCGCTCCCCAGTGCCCCCTGCATCCTCTCCGTTGACCGGGCCGCCCGCCCGCGTCCCACAGAAAGATGATCCAATGCCCGCATCTCTCCTCTCCAGCACGCCCCGCCTGCGCGGGCGGCTGCTCGTCACCGCGGCGACGGCTGCCCTCGCCATCGTGCTGACCGGCTGCGCCGCTGTCGCTCCCGCTGCGCCAGCATCCTCGCCACCGCCAACCTTCGGCCATATTCATGCCGTGATCCCAGAAGCCGGGGGAACCCTCCTCGTCGGCACCCATACCGGCCTCTACCGCGTGGACGAGGACGGTGCAGTGGACGGCCCACTCGGCGACTACGACTTCGATCTAATGGGACTCACCGACACCCAAGGCGCGCTGATCGCTTCCGGGCACCCAGGCCTTGAAACCCCGACGGAGCTGGGCTCCCCGAATCTCGGCATTATCCGCAGCGACGACACCGGGAAGAAGTGGCACCCGGTCGCCTTCACCAACGATGAGGACTTCCACGTCCTCACTGCCAGCCCGGACGGTCAGCTCTACGGCATCGGATCAACCAGCCCCGCGCTGCGAGTCAGCAACGACCTGGGGACCACTTGGGAGTCCCGCACCGAGCTCGACGCCGTTGATCTCGCTGTAACCACAGATGGCACGATCTACGCGGCCACCCCTGAGGGCGTGCGCACCAGCACCGACGGCGGGGCATCGTTCACGCCACTCGGAGATGCGCCGCTGCAGTACCTGCTCGAAGCTGCCGGAGACACAGTCGTCGGGGTCGGCACCGACGGACAGATCTGGCAGCGAGTCGGTAAGGGCGAGTGGAAGGCAATCGGATCAGCGACGGGCACCGTCGAAGCATTGGGGCTCTCCCCGGCCGGAGACGTCATCCTCGTCGACGAACGCGGCATCGTTGCACTCGACGACGACGCCACGATCATCCTGCCCGCACTATCGAGCCCCTGACCGATATCGAAGGAGCCCTCACACCCTGAACCTCCAAGCCTCAGCGACTGCTTTCGCACCCCGGTCTCGCCACTCCGACACAGCCTCCTTAGCGCCACATGTGATACCCCTGTTCTGCTGTATACACATAGGCTACGAATCGTAGGCAAAGGCGCGCAGGACTTGGCTTCGCACCTGTCTTCTGTGACGGTCTCGATGCGGGTGATGAGCGCCGGTGACGGCTACAAGTACCTCCTGCGCTCCGTCGTCACCGGCGACTGCGACCGCTCGCTGTCCACACCGCTCACACGCTACTACGCCGAAGCCGGGACCCCGCCCGGCAGGTGGCTCGGCGCCGGGATCGCGCAGCTCGCCGGCGGTCAGATCACGACCGGCGATGAAGTGTCGGAGGAACAACTGCAGCTCCTCATCGGCATGGGCCGAGATCCCGTGACCGGTGATCCGCTCGGGCAGGCCTACCCGGTCTATTCGACCCCGGTAGAGCGCGTCGACGCACGGGTCGAAGCCCTCGACCCCGAGCTCGGCCCTGCCTCCCGCGCGGAGGCTGTCGCGCAGATCGAGAACGAGGAACGCAAGCGCGGCACCCGGAAGGCGGTCGCAGGCTACGACTACACCTTCTCGTTGCCGAAGTCGGCCTCCGTGCTCTGGGCGGTCGCCGACGCGGGCACGCAAGCGCTGATCGCCGACGCGCATCACGCGGCGATCGCGGAAGTGATCGAGTTCATGGAACGCGAAGTCGCTGCCACGCGTGTCGGCTCGACCGGCGCCGACGGCGGCGCGGTCGCCCAGGTCGATACCTTCGGGCTCGCCGCGACCGCCTACGACCACTACGACTCCCGCGCGAACGACCCGCACCTGCACACGCACGTGGTGGTCTCTAACAAAGTGCGCACGGTGCTTGATGGGAAGTGGCGGTCGCTCGACGGCCGCCCTATGCACGCCGCCACGGTCGCGCTCTCCGAGTTGCACGAGGCGGTCATCGCCGACCATCTCACCCGGCTTCTCGGCGTCGAGTGGGAGGCACGCGAGCGGGGCCGGGGCCGGAACCCGGCATGGGCGATCGCGACGGTCCCGGAAGACCTCGTGCTCGAGTTCTCGACCCGCTCGTATCAGATCGATTCGGAGAAGGATCGCCTGATCGCCGAGTACGTGCAGCGGCATGGGCGGCAGCCGTCGGCGGCGACGGTCATCAAGCTCCGCGCTCAGGCCACGCTCACGACCCGGCCAGAGAAGAAAGTGCGCTCGCTCGCCGACCTCACGACCGAATGGCGCAAGCGCGCCACCAGGAAGCTCGGCCGGGATGCCGGCGAGTGGGCGCGCGAGGCGATCCCGGCGGGGATGATGCGGGTGCTGCGGGCGGATGACGTGCCGCTCGATGAGATCGAAGCGATCGCGCTCTCCGTGGTCGAGGCCGTTGGGGCGAAGCGGTCGACCTGGCACCGCTGGAACCTCACCGCCGAGGCCGCACGGCAGACGATGGGGTATCGGTTCGCGACGACTCGGGATCGGGAAGCCGTCAGCGGCATGGTCGTCGATGCGGCCGAGCGCGCCTCGCTGCGCCTCACCCCACCCGAACTCGCCTCCACCCCGGCACGGTTCCAGCGCCCGGACGGCACCTCGGCGTTCCGGCCCCGCCACTCGACCCTTTACTCCTCGACCGAACTCCTGGAAGCGGAAGCACGGCTCTTGAAACGCTCCCGCACCCTGACTGGGCCGACGCTGCCGCTCGCGGTGATCGAGCGCGTCACGGCCGCCCCGGATCGGGACGGGCGGATGCTTGGCCCAGACCAGGCCGACGCCCTCACCAAGATCGCCATATCGGGGCGAGTGCTCGACATGCTGGTCGGCCCCGCCGGCACCGGGAAAACCACCGCTATGAACGCACTCCGCCGCGCGTGGGAAGCCGAGCACGGGGCGGGGTCGGTGGTGGGGTTGGCGCCGTCGGTGGTCGCGGCGGAAGTCCTCGCCGACGACCTCGGCATCAAGACGGAGAACACCGCACGATGGTGGACGCTCCACAACCTGGGCCGGGTGTCATTCCGGGCAGGGCAGCTCGTCATCATCGATGAAGCCAGCCTCGCAGGCACCCTCTCACTCGACCGCATCACCAAGATCGCCGAAGAAGCCGGCGCGAAAGTCCTGCTCGTCGGCGACTACTCCCAGCTCCAAGCCGTCGAAGCCGCCGGCGCCTTTGGGCTCCTCGCGGGTGACCGCGACGACACCCCGGAGCTGTCCACGATCTACCGGTTCACGAACGAGTGGGAGAAGATCGCATCCCTCGGGCTCCGCCTCGGCCAAACCGATGTGATCGACACCTACCAGGATGCGGGCCGGATCGCCGGCGGCGATACCGAGGATGTGACCGCCCTGGCGTATGAGGCGTGGCGTGCCGACCGGGAGGCGGGGGTCGCGTCGATCCTCGTCACCGATTCCAGCGAATCCATGACCGCGCTGAACCTCCGCGCCCGCACCGAGCTGATCCTCGCGGGGGTCGTGCAGCCGATCCGTGGTGAAGTCGCCCTCGACGGCGGCGCGACCGCCGCGGTCGGGGATGTCGTCATCACGCGGGATAACCGCCGGGATCTCCGCTCACGGTCGGCGTGGGTGCAGAACGGGAACCGGTGGACCATCACCCGTGTGCGGCGCGACGGCTCCGTGACGATCCGGCCCGCCGCCCAGGATCGGGGCGGGTCGATCGTGCTGCCCGCCGACTACGTCGCCGAGCACCTCGACCTCGGCTACGCCGTCACCGCCTACCGCGCCCAGGGCGTCACCGTTGACACTTCGCATGTGCTGGTCGAGCCGTCGATGACCAGGGAGAACCTGTACGTCGCCATGACTCGCGGCAGGGACGGGAACTACGCCTACGTCGCCGTCGACACCCCAGACGACGCGCACCGGCACCCGCACGAAGCCTCGGATGTGGAGGAGGCCGCACGGCGGGTGCTGTTCGGGGTGCTCAATCATTCCGGTGCGGAGCTGTCGGCGCACGAGACGACCGAGCGGGAGCAGGAGAAGTGGGGGTCGATCCGGCAGCTCGCCGCGGAGTACGAGACCATCGCCACCGAAGCTCAACACGACCGCTGGGCCACCCTCATACGTGCATCTGGCCTCACCACCGCCCAAGTAGGCGCCGTGCTCGACTCCGATACTTTCGACGCCCTCGTCGCTGAACTCCGCCGGGCCGAGGCGAACCATCACGACGTTGACCGGCTTCTCCCACGCCTGGTGAGGGCTCGGGGCTTCGATGACGCCGACGACATCGCCTCCGTCCTGCACTGGCGACTCGCCACCGCCACCGAACACCCTGCCAGCAGCGGGCGCGCGGCGCAGGTGCCGAGGTTGATTGCGGGGCTGATCCCCGTCGCTGGCGGCATCACGGAACCGGATATGCGGCAGGCGCTCGCGGAACGGCATCAGCTCATCGAACAACGCGCCGCGGCCATCGCTGAGCAAGCCGCGGCAGATGGTGCGCCGTGGGTGCGGGCGCTCGGGGCGCGGCCGGATGATCCACGCAAGCAGGAGGCCTGGGTACGGTATGCGCGCACGGTCGCCGCGTACCGTGACCGATACGGCATTACGAGTGACGATGCTCTCGGGCCGGCTCCGGATGGGCTCGCGCAGAAGATCGACCAGGCCCGCGCCACGCAAGCGATCCAACGCGCGCGAGCACTCACGACTCAGCGGGCGCGCCCGAAGGCCGCGTCGAACGCGCTCACCAGACGGGGCGCACGGTCACTCTGATGAAATGCCCGCACATTATCGGCGGGTGCATGACAAAGGCGAGAGCGCCGTTCAGGTGCCCCCGCCTGTATCGGGAGCAGTGCTATTCGGGCAGCTGCGAGGTGGACAGCACAAGTCGGTATGCCTCGGTGTTCTCGTCGCCGTAGTCAACGACATCTTCCAGCGTCATGATGTTGCGCACGTGCTCGATGGCCTCTGCCTGGGTCATCGGCGGTTCGTCGCCCCAGTCGTTCTGGTTCTGATCAGCGGTGACGATCGCTGCCGCTTCTTGGAAGTCCATCGTCGCATCTCCACGCTCGGTCTGTTCGGTGATGTGTCTTCAGCGCAACGTAGCGCCTCCTACTGGGTGCGCTCTCGTCTTCACCATCGCCAGGCGGCGGCCAGTGACGAGGGTTCCGCTTCCGCGCTGGCCGACGTACAGTGGAGGCGTAGGCAGTCTCTACAAAACGTTCGCCGCTATCGGATGTAGTGGCACGGCCACCCGGGAACGGGAAGCCCTTTTCAAATGACTCACTGCCGAGTGATCTGAAAGGGCTGTCCTCATGCTCTCGACCATCTTCTCCGGCGTCGTCCGCTGCTACTACTTCCTCGCGAGGTACGCACCCGGCCCTCGGCTCATCTCTCGCATCCTCCGTCGCGACGGATTGAAGTGGGGCACGCCCGCGATGCTCGTCGCCGCCCCGTACTACTTCCTCGCGAACTTCCTCAAAGGGCTCATCGAGCAAGGCGGTGACGCCTGGCTCAGCTTGCCGATGCTGTGGTGCCTCGTCATGGGAACCGTGTTCCTCGTGCTCGGGCCGGTCAGCCTTCTTAAGCTAGCGAAGGCTCGCATACTAGAAGCTGTGCAGGCACGCCGCGGCGACCGCAAGAAGGGCGTCCCTGCGACAAAGAACCCCGCGCCCGCGAGCAATGACGAGTAAACTTCGTAGTGTGTCACCGGTTCGCTCAGGCGAACGGAACCAGGTTCCGACGCGAGTGGCACGCAGGTGGCATACAGGTAGTGACGGGCTCAGAAAACCGCATGATTCCGCGCCTCTTGTCAAAACTGGGATTTCTGAGCCCCATGATCTAGGCCTGCCGCGAAAGGCCTGAAAAGAGGCCCTGACCTGCGAAATGTCGCGGGTCCGGGCCTCTTTCTCGTGCCGTCTCCAACCAGGATTCCGAGGATCCGGGTGCTGATGGTTCCCGAGGGCGCGGGGTGGTTACGACTGCCCGCGTGAGTCGAGTCGAGACCACCGGCGGGCGGAACCGGCGGATGATCCCCGGAATCACGCGGAAGGCACCACGAAGGCCGGGCAACTTCTCAATCGCATCCCGCCGCAGCGCCACCCCGCCTCGCGGGAAGGTAGGAATGCGGTGCCCAGAGTCCATACGTTTCGTCGAAGCCGCCGCCCGTCTCCGATTCCTAGCCTGTCTCACATGGAATATGGCGTGTTTCTCCCGTACGGTGCGTTTCCCGATGAACTCGAGAACGGAGGTAAGCCTGTCTACGAGCGGATGCTCGAGCTCGCGCAGGTGGCCGATGCGAACGGGTACGGCTACGTGTGGGTGCCCGAGCACCACCTGATCTACTTCAACCAGTCGCCTTCGGCGCTGCTGCCGCTGGTGCAGATCGCGCAGCACACGCAGCACGTGCGAGTGGGAGCCGCGGTGATCGTGCTGCCCTACCACCATCAGCCGATCCGCACCGCGGGGGAGATCGCGCAGGCCGACAACCTGGTCGGCGGCCGGTTGGAGGTCGGCCTGGCGCGCGGCGCGTACGCGTACGAGTTCAAGAAGCTCCACATCCCGTTCGAGGAGAGCCTGGACCGATTCATCGAGAACCTGGAGGCGATCAAGCTCCTGCTCGAGACCGAGGAGACCGAGTCGAGCTTCGCGGGCAAGTTCGTGAACTTCGAGGACGTCTACGTGTGGCCGCGTCCGCTGCAGCGCCCCCGGCCGCGCTTCTGGATGGCCTCGCAGACGCCGCGGGCGATCGAGGACGGTGCGCGGCGCGGATACGACGTCATGCACTCCACCTTCCTGTGGAGCGACGACCACGTCGCGGAGATGGCGGCGGCGTTCTATCGCGGTGCAGCCGAGAGCGACCGCGACGACCAGAAATTCGCGATCACGAAGTTCATGTACTGCGCCGAGGACGAAGCCGACGCCGAGGCCCGCATCGATGAGCTGCTCGAGCACTGGCGGATCCACCAGCAGCTCCACGATTTCTCCCACGACGAGAACCCCCGAGGGATCATCCGCGCACGGGTGCAGGAGAACGAGCCGACGCGCGAGGAGATCCGGGAGAACCTGCTGATCGGCACCGAGCCCTGGATCAGGGAGAAGCTCGCCCGCTACGAGGCGATGGGCATCTCGATGATCAACGTGTCCCCGTTCGCGCGCGACCACGAGAAGGCCAAGGCCTCGCTCGAGAGGTTCGCCGCCATCGCTGCGCCGGCCGCGGCCGCTCGCCGGTAGCCGAAGCCGCAACAGTGTCAGAAGCAGTAGAGCCGCAGAAGCACCCGTAGACAAGCAGCATCAGAAAGCAGCAGGAGGAGCGCCCTCCACGAGGAGCGCTTCCCGGACCCCGGAAGGACACGCACCATGCGCGAGTACGTCATCGAGTTCGGACGCGCGATCCCGTACGAGGGAGATCCGACGATCTCCACGATGCACGTGAGGGACGGGAGGATCCTGCGAACGGGGCACCGCGACCTGGTGGCGTCGGCCGAGCAGAACGGCATCCCGTACATCGATCGGCGGGAGAGCGTCGCGCTCCCGGGGTTCGTCGACTCCCACCTCCACTTCGACATGTACGCGGCGAGACGTTCGCAGAACAGCGTGGACTGCGGCTACCCCCGCTGCAAGTCGATCGATGAGATCCTGCAGGCGCTGAGCGATGCCGAACCGCATCGCGGCTGGATCATCGGTCACGCGAACCTGTTCCTCGATCAGAAGATCGCCGACCACCGCCTCCCCGACCGGCGGGATCTCGACCGGGTGAGCAAGACGACCCCCATCATCCTGCACTGCGGCGGCCACATCTCGGTGCTGAACAGCGCGGCGATCGCACTGATCCCGGAGCAGGTCTTCGACGCCGGCCTGGCCGGGCTCTGGGGTGCGCCGCGGGTCGAGCGCGACGAGAACGGAGAGCTGAACGGGCGGTTCGCGGAGATCACCGGGCACCTGCCGATTCCCGAGCCGACCCGCGAGGAGCACGCGGCGGCGCTCGTCGAGGAGGGACGGAGATATCTGGCCAGGGGGGTCACGACCATCGGGGAGATGACCGAGAGCCGGCTGTCGCTCGAACTCCTCGAGGAGCTCACCGCGGACGAGCGGCTGCAGCTCCGTGTGCGGTCGATGCTCGTGGCTCGGGCGATCGCACCCGAGGAGCAGGTCATCGCGATGGCGGCGGAGGACGCGGGGCGTGCGAGAAGCGCGGCGAAGTTCGCCATCAGCGGGGTGAAGATGTTCTCCGACGGGGGCTACTCCTCGCGCAATGCGGCGACGCTGACGGAGTACCTCGCGACGGAAGCCGTGCGTCCGCATGATCGGGGCAGGATCAACCTCTCGTACGGCGAGCTGCGTCGTCTCATCGCGCTCTCCCGGGAGCAGGACGTGCAACTCGCGATCCACGCGAATGGCGCCCGCGCGCAGAAGGAGGTGCTGAACGCGATCATCGACTCGGGCGATCCGTTCCTGCATCGGCGCATCCGCATCGAGCACCTGGGCAACCTCGTGCCGGAGCTCTCGATGCTGGACGACATCAAGCGGTCCAACGCGATACCGGTGATGAATCCCGGATTCCTCTACGTCTTCATCGGAGACTTCGTGCCGGTCGTGCTGGGGGATGTCGCACGGAGCGGGCGGATGCCGACCCGCACCATTCTGGACGACGGCATCGTGCCGGTTTTCGCATCGGACGGGTCGCACGTGAACCCGCTGTTCAACTGCGGGGTCGCGGTGCGTCGCCGGGGTTTCTGGGGAGACGAGATCGAGCCCTGGGAATCGATCAGTCTTGCCGAGGCGCTCCCGCTCCACGGCATCGAGGCGGCGAAGGCGCTCTCGCTCGATCAGGTGCTGGGAAGCCTGACCGAGGGCAAGGAGGCTGATTTCATCCTCTACGACGAGGATCCACTCGCCTCCGCGGGAGACCTCGCGGATCTGGTGCCGAGCGAGGTCTACATGCACGGCGAAGTGGTCCATCAGAGATAAGAACCGGTCAGCGAAGACGGCGGAGGTGCAACGACGGTGATGCAGCAGAGAACGGCAGTGTCGGGATTCAGGACGGAGAATCCCATGACGGGGGAGGTCGAGAAGCGTTTCGAATCTCTCACCGACGCGGAGGTCGAAACGGCCCTGGCGCGAGCCGCAACGGCCTACACCGAGTGGTCGGAGCGGCCCCTCGGAGAGCGGAGCGAGGCCGTGGCGCGCGCCGCCGACCTCTTCGAGGAGCGGTCCGATCAACTCGCGGCTCTCGCGTCCCGGGAGATGGGCAAATCGCTGAACGAGGCGGCCGGCGAGGTGGCCTTCTGCGTCAGCATCCTGCGGCACTACGCGGCGGAAGGGGAGCGCCTGCTCGCCGACCAGACGCTCAAGGATGAGGCCGGGATGCGAGCGGTGCTCGAAACGCGCTCGCTCGGTCCGGTACTCGGGATCATGCCGTGGAACTTCCCGTTCTACCAAGTGGTGCGCTTCGCAGCACCCAACCTCGTGCTCGGCAACGCGGTGCTCGTCAAGCACGCGGCGACCTGCCCGCAATCGGCGCTGGCGATCGAGCGTGCCATGCGCGACGCGGGCCTTCCCGACGGCGTGTACCAGAACCTCTTCGTCGATCATCGTCAGGTGGAGGACGTCATCGCCGACGACCGGATCGTGGGGGTCTCGCTGACCGGTTCGGAGCGCGCCGGTTCGCGGGTCGCGGAGGTGGCCGGCCGACACCTCAAGAAGGTCGTCCTCGAACTCGGCGGATCCGACGCGCACCTGTATCTCAGCACCGACGACGTCGTGCAGGCGGCCCGCGGCGCCCTGCGGAAGCGCCTGGTCAACAGCGGTCAGGTGTGCACCTCGAACAAGAGGATCCTCGTGGCCGAGCGGCTCTACGATCGATTCGTCGCCGAGCTCGTCGCCGCCGTCGCGGAGCTGACTCCCGGCGATCCCTCCTCGCCGGCGCCAGGGGCCTACTATCCGCTGTCGTCGGTGCAGGCGGCCGACGAGGTGGCGCGGCAGATCGAACGCGCGGTCGAGCAGGGGGCGGTGCTGCGCATCGGCGGCGAACGACTCGACCGGTCCGGCGCCTGGGTGACGCCGGCCGTTCTCACCGGCGTCGCGCCGGGGATGGACGCCTACACGGAGGAGATATTCGGTCCGGTGCTCGTCGTCTACCCGATCACCGACTCCGAGCACGGCATCGAGGTCGCGAACAGCTCACCGTACGGCCTGTCCGGCGCGGTGTTCTCCACCGACCAGGACGAGGCGCTGCAGGTGGCCGCGCGCATGCAGGTGGGCATGGTGCACATCAACGCGACCGATGGGGGTGGCCCCGACCTCCCGTTCGGCGGTGTGAAACGCTCCGGGTTCGGACGGGAGCTCGGGGATCTGGGCATCTACGAGTTCGCGAACCGAAGACTGGTGTCGCTCCGGGATCCCGAGCCGGGGCCGGTGCGCGCGTCGGAGGGGAGCGCGAAATGAGCGAGCAGCGGACCTTCATGCTCCGCAGGTACCGGCTGGTGCCGGAGCGCGCGGCGGAGTTCCTCACGGAGATCTTCCCGCTGGTCGTCGACTCCCGGACCGCGAGCGGCTTCACGGTCGAGCAGACCTGGGTCGAGGAGCATCAGATGGAGTTCACGTGGATCCTCTCCTACCCGGGCACGGTCGATGAGACTCGTGCGGCTGAAGAGCACTGGATCGACTCCGACGCCCGGCGCGGCATCTTCGACGGGAGGCCGAAGTACGTCTCCGAGGCTTCCATCACCATCGTCGACCCGTTGCCGGAGCAGGGAGGGAGGAGCGCATGTGGATCAGAATGAGCAGGTGGTCGGTGCGCCCGGGCCTGGAGGACATCGATCATCGGCGGCGCTGGTACGAGGGGGTCCGAGAGACGTGGTATTCGCAGCCAGGGCTGCTGCACGCCCACGTCCTCGGCATTCCGGGAACCCGGGATCGGATGACATTCTCGGTATGGGAGACGGAAGGGCACTACCGGGACTTCGTCGCGAGCGGCGCGCTGCAGGAGGTGATCGCCGAATCCGACGACATCTACGCTCCTGACGGGCGGCCGATCGCGGAGGAGTGGGTGGTGCTCTCCGAGGACTGGCCGGTCCGTGGGAGGAATGCGCGCGATGATGTCGAGAACCGTGACGTGTGACCCGTAGACTGCCGCACACCTCATGACGGCGCGACGCGCACGAGACACGGGGCTCCAATGACGGAGTTCCGCACCAGCAGAACGGGGAAGACCCGGAAAGTGATACGTGAAACCATGAATGACCAGCAGCCCGGCTCGCCGATGCTCTCTCTCAAGAACATCAGCAAGACCTTCGGCGACAAACAAGTGCTCAAGGGCGTGAGCCTCGACGTGCAGCGCGGCGAGCGCATCTGCATCATCGGGCCGAGCGGCTCCGGGAAGTCGACCTTCCTGCGATGCTGCGATCTGCTCGAGGAGCCCACCTCGGGGAGCATCGAGTTCAACGGCGAGAAGATCTTCTCCCGCGGACTCGACGAACCGACGGTGCAGCTCTCAGCCGCGCAGAAGAACCGCGCCAGGGCGAAGATGACGATGGTGTTCCAGCAGTTCGATCTGTTCCCGCACCTCACGGCCCTCGACAACGTCGCGATCGGCCCGCAGCGAGTGCTCGGAACGCCGCGCGCGGAGGCCCGGGAGAAGGCGGCGGAGCTCATCGCGAGCGTTGGGCTCGGCGACTTCCTCGAAGCGCACCCCCGCACCCTCTCCGGCGGTCAGCAGCAGCGCATCGCCATCGCCAGAGCGCTGGCGATGGAACCCGAACTCGTGCTCTTCGACGAGCCGACCTCTGCGCTGGACCCCGAGATGGTGGGCGAGGTGCTGGGACTCATGACGGAGCTCGCGGCCGGTGGACTTACGATGGTGACGGTGACGCACGAGATGGGCTTCGCGCGCCAGGTCGCCGACCGGCTCGTCGTGATGGACGAGGGCGCCGAGGTGGAGTCCGGCGATCCCGATGCGGTGCTGAGCAACCCGCAGAATCCGAGGACGCGGAAGTTCTTGGAGGCGGTTGTGCATCTCTAGGGGCCGCAGGAGGCGGCGGCGCGACTACGAGGAGGTAGTGGTACTTGCAGTCCGGTGAATTCAGATTCGAGCAGGTCTCGGATTACTTCGAGAGCATCCGGCGAATGGCGCTCAACGTCAGCGGGTCGATGGAGTTGACCGAGGTGCTCCAGTCGATCGCGGACTCCATCTGCGATCATGCGTCCTGGCAGATCTGCTGGATCTACGCGATGGACCTCGGAGGGGGCTTCGGCGAGATCATCGCACGACAGGATCGGCTGCACTACACGGAGAAGAGCCGTGTACCCCGCTGGGATCTCGACGGTTCGGTCTCGTCCGAGGCGCTTCGCCGGGAGGAGATCATCATCATTCCGGACCTTCGCGAAGCCTCCGATTTCCCCACGAGCCAGGAGTGGGCGCGGAGCGAGGACATCGTGGCGGCGGTGACCGTGCCGCTCCGAGGCACGGATCCGCTGGGGCGCAGGATGGTGCTCTCGCTGCGGTCCCGAAACGATCTCCTGCGCGATCCGTTCCAGCTCTCCTACATCAAGGCGGCCGCTTCGCTGATCACCCTTGCGGCGTCGAACGCCGCGCTGCTCGACGAGACGCGCCGATCGGCGCTCTCGACGGCGCGAGCGGCGTCGCTGCTCGCAGCCACGACCGATGCGGTCGCGAGCGGCTGCCAGTCGGACGAGCAACTGCGCATCATCGAGCAGGAGAGCGAGCACTCGGTCGTGCTGTTCGACCGGGCGGGGAATCTGCAGTTCGCCGGGACGGCGCCCCCGTCGCCGGGCCTCGCGCAGGCCATGTGGGAGCAGGAGATCCACGAGCAGAAGGCGGAACTCTACCGCCGGGCCAGATCCTTGCGGGATTCGGCGGAGGCGTCCGTGCCGGTTTCGGTGGGCGGGAACGACCTGGTGGGCGAAGCCGTCGGTTTCGGCGGCACCCGGGAGTGGGCGGCCACCGGGATCGTGTTCCCGTGGTCGGCATCCGCTGATGCGCACGGCTTCGCGTCCGTCAACGCGGCGACCGCGATGGTGCTGCTGCGGGACCGGATCGCGGCGGAGTCGGAATCCCTCTTGCAGAGGGACGTGTTCCGTCAGATCCTCGAGGGCGAGCTCGCGAACACCTACGAGTTCACGACTCGTGCGGGCCTCGTCGGGCTCGCCACCGATCACGAGTACTTCCTCGTCGTCGTGCGCGACTCCTCGGCGGAGACGCTCGATCGGGATCTCGACGCCGACCTGCGGGAGCTGCTGCGGCGCTGGCCCGGAGCCTGCCTGCAGTTCCTCGAGAGCCTGCACGTCTTCTTCGTACCGGTGAGGCTGGCCCAGGGACGAGGGGAGGAGATCCTGCATCACGAGATGGGCAGGGTGATCTCGAAGCACCCGGGCGCCGTGATCACCTTCTCGCCGAAGGCGCTCCCGCTCGATGAGATGCCCGAGTCGTGGAGGAGCTGCCTGCAGGTTCTGGAGCTCGCGCAGAAGATCGGCCGAACCGGACTGGTCGGCGCTCGTGAGTTCGGGTCCAGCCGGTTCCTGCTCTCGGCCATGCGAGGCTCGGAGATCGCCGAGTTCATCGACGAGACGATCGGCCCGCTGATGGTGCACCAGGGCGAGCGGTACGGGGACCTCTTCCTGACGGCGGAAGCCTTCATGAACGCGCACGGCCGCTATCAGGAGACGGCTCGGCAGCTGAACGTGCACGTGAGCACCCTGCGGTATCGCCTCAGCAAGATCGCAGAGCTCCTCGGCAGGGACCTCGAGGATCCCGACACCCGATTCGACCTCACTCTCGCGATGCGGTTCGCCCGCCTGCAGCGGGAAAGCGCGTCGGACGAACGAAAGATGTGAACCGGCACCCGCTTTATCCTGCGAACAGTGCGATGCGTGCGCAGTTGGCGCTTTCTACGCTGTACCAGACGGACTCGCACCGACCTGCTTCAGCCCGGTGCGACGGACCGTTCCGAACGCCCGATCCGGCGACCGCCCCACGACAACTCAGCACTGAACTGATCAAGCCAATGGAGGAAATCATGAAGAAGCGCTCAACGGTCCTGAAACTCCTGATCCCCGTCTCCGCCGCGGCGCTGCTCCTCTCCGCGTGCAGCGGTGGAGCGGATGCTCCCGCGAACGGTGAGGAGCCGGCCTTCCGCACGGTGAAGGAGGGGGTGCTGACCGTGGCCCCCTACAGCGAGTCGGCGCCCGTGGTGACCCGTGACAGCGGAGTCCTCGGAGGCCTCACCGGCGACTTCATCAACGGCTTCGCCGAGGAGAACGGCTTGACGGTCGAGTTGCTCAAGGCGGACTTCTCGGGGTCGCTCGCGGCCACGCAGCAGGGGCGCGCGGATGTCACCCCGTACATCTACTACACACCCGAGCGCTCGAAGACGGTCTTCTTCACCGCGCCGAACTTCGTGCTCCCCAGCGGCGTGTACACGATGGAGGACTTCGATTACTCCGGGGTCGAGAGCCTCGACGGCATGAAGGTCGGAGCCGTGGTCGGGCAGGTCTGGGAGCCGTACATCAGGGATGCGTTCGGCGACGACGGCGTGCTCTTCCAGACCGCGGTCGACGCGGAGACCGCCCTCGTGAACGGGCAGATCGACGCCTACGTGAACAGCAACTTCCAGATGCTCGTCGCACCGTTCAGCGAGCGCGACGATGTGGCGTTCCACGAACTCGCGGAGGGAGACCTGGACATGCCCGACGAGGTGATCAACACCTACTCCTACAACGTCGTCTCGTGCAGCAACCCGAACCTCGCAGACGCCATGGACGAGTACCAGCGCGGCCTGGTGGAGTCGGGGGACTGGATCGGCCTGTACGACGCGAACGACTTCCCCGAGGAGTCGCGTCTCCTCGACGCGGCCGACATCGTGCAGCCCGCGCAGGGCTGCGGCAGCTGACCGGGCCCGCCTGACCGAGGTCCACGCAGGTTCGGAGAGGAACGCGCATCATGCCGAGTTGGGACGTATGGAGCCAGTGGCTCGAGCTCATGTGGGGTGGGCTCCGGTTCACATTCGCGCTCAGCGCCATCAGTTCGGTGACCACACTGCTGTTCGGCGCGGTGCTCGCGCTCCTGGCCGTGGCGCCGTCGCGATGGGTGCGATTCGCCGCCCGAAGCTGGATCGAGGTGTTCCGCAGCATCCCCCTGCTCGCGATGATGATCCTGTTCTACTTCGGCATGGGGCCGCTCGTGGCGAAGATCGGAATGAACGCGTTCACCATCGCCGTCATCTCGCTGACCTTGAGCATGTCCTCGTACGTGGCCGAGGTGTTCCGCGGCGCGGTGAGCGGAGTGAGCAGGAAGCAGTGGGACGCGGCGAGCAGCATCGGCATGAGCCACTCCCAGACGCTGCGCTGGATCATCATCCCGCAGGTGCTCGCCCCGCTCGTGCCGCCCGCCGTCAACATCGTGATCGGGGTCATCAAGTTCAGCTCGCTCGCCTCGCTGATCACGGTCAACGAGCTCACGCTCTCCGCCACGCAGGCGGTGTCGATCAGCTTCTATCCACTCTACGTGTACGTGCTGGTGGGGCTGTTCTACGCGGCCCTGATCCTGCCGCTGATCTACTTCAGCCGGTGGCTCGAGCGGTGGGTGCAGCGTCGGTTCGGCCTCGTGTCGGCGCCGGTCAATCGCGGCCTGGCCTCGCTGTCCTATGAAGACGTGAGCAAGAGCACGGCGCTCGCCGCCGGAGCGAGAGGGGAGAAGTGATGGACCTCGGAGTCTTCATCCCGGCACTCTGGGTGACGCTGCAGATCGCGGTCGGCGCGTGGCTGGTCTCGATCGCGATCGGTCTCGTCATCGCGCTCTTGCGCGAAGCCGGTTCCCCGGCACTGGAACGTGTGCTCGGCGGTGTCATCACCTTCCTGCGGGCGATCCCCGAGCTCGTGATGCTCTACATCGTGTTCTTCGGCCTGGCGTATGTGGGGATCCGGCTCGAGAACGTCACCGCTGCGATCGTGGCCCTGGGCGTGATCGAGGGGGCGTTCATGTCCGAGTACTTCCGAGGGGCCATCCTCACCGTCTCGCCGCGACAGCGCGCCGCGGCGACCTCTCTCGGAATGTCGAAGCCGCAGGTGTTCCTGCACATCGTGCTCCCGCAGGCCGTCCCGTTCTCCATCCCTCCCGCGGTGAACGGATTCGTCGCCCTGCTGAAGACCGCGACGCTCGCCGTGGCGATCGGTGCGACCGAGCTGCTGCACGCCGCGCGGGAGCAGATGGTGGTGACGGGCGACATCCTGGGTGTCTCCCTGGTGGTCGTTTGCATCTATCTGGTGCTGACGATTCCCCTGACCTGGGGTGCGACGGCGATCGAGGCGAAGGTGAGGACGCGTCTTGTCGCATGAGGTCTACGTAGAACGTCCACTCGACCATCTCCGCGATTCGGCCGCCACGATCTTCGAGGGACGCGTGCAGTCGACGGCGCTCGAGGCGCCCGCTGTCGGCCTCGAGGTGCCGGGGTTCCTGGTGAGCTTCCTGCCGGGCGCGTACACCCGGCTGCACACCCACTCGGCCGATCAGGTGCTGATCGTCGTGGGAGGGCAGGGATACGTCGGGGATCCTGAGCATCCGGAACTGGTGCAGAAGGGAGACATCGTGAGGATACCCGCGGGAATGCCGCACGTGCACGGAGCGGGCGATGGCATCGGATTCAAGCACATCGCGCTGCTCGCCGGCGACACCACCGTCCTGGACGCAGAGTTCCACTGGCCGCCGATCATCGCTGTCTCGAGGTATGACGATGAGTGAACTCACCCGCCAGCAGGTGCGCGCCGCGTACACGAGTTTCGCCACCGGCGTCACGGTCGTCACCGCGTTCGACGGCGCCGGTCGGCCGTGCGGCATGACGGCGAGTTCGCTCAACCCCATCTCGCTGGATCCCCCGCTCGTATCGGTGGCGCTCACCCACGGATCGCCGAACTACGACAGTTTCGTGCAGAGCCCGGTGATCTCGATCTCCATCCTCAATGAGCGGCAGAGCGACCTCGCACGCCACTTCGCCATGCCCCATGACGACAAATTCGCGGGGGTGCCGCTGGAGGATGTCGAGACCGGTGTGCCGCCCGTCATCCGCGACGGCGTCGCCTCGATGATCTGCGAGACGCAGCAGACCTTCGAGGTCGGCGACCACACGCTGCTGATCGCTCGAGTGGTGAAGACCGCAGTGCGGGAGAACCCGCCGCTGATCTATCATCGCGGCACGTTCTTCGAAACCGCGCAGCAGGCCGGCAACGAGGTCGAATCTCGACGGCAGCGCGCGACGATGGTCGGGTTCATCGTCGAGGACGATGACCGTGTGGCGCTCATGGCCGATACGTACGCTTCGGGGGATCTCGTCATCCCGATGGCTCGGCTCGTGGGCGGGAGCAGCACGAGCGACGCGGTGTCCCGAGCGGCTCAGAGGATCTTCAAGGAGGAGATCGAGATCGACTTCCTCTACTCCATCGTCGACGTGAGCGACAGCCACACCTGCCTGGTCTACCGCGGTCGCCGGCTCGGAGGTGCCACGACCGCCCAGGACGTCACGTGGTACCGAGAGACCGAGCTGCCCTGGTCCCTCGTGCGCACCCGATCGAGCGAGGTGGTGCTGCGACGGTACTTCAGGGAGCGGGTGAAGGACCAGTTCGGCGTCTACGTCAGCATCGGGAACGGGCGCATCGCCACCATGAGCGCGCCGTCGGAGTGGGAGGACGCGCAGACGATCGGTTCGCGGGGATGAGCGATCGGATGTTCTCGAGTGGCACGCGGACGGACGGAGCACCCTCGATCTGTAGAGCTCCGCATGATTCCGAGCTTCTCCTGAGAGCTGGGACTTCTTAGCCCGACGCACCGTCTCCGCGAATGCCCCGCGCGAGCTGAAGCCGCGCGGGGCATTCGCGCGCATCGGGGCGCTCCGCGGGAGGGGCCGATACTCGAGCTCGTGGTGGCCCCGGGGCGTCGGTCATCACCGCGCGCATTGACGGGCGACCCCCGCACGACATAACATACCAATCGGTATGCAAATCGACTCGAGGAATCTCGAAGAGAGGGTGCGTGAAGCGATGCCCGGAACATTCAACGCCGCGGACTGGGCGATCGACCCGGTCGAGGCCGGCCCCTACATCGGCGGCGCCTTCGTCGGGTCCGACGGGGCCGGGCGCTACGCCTCGATCAGCCCGGCGACGGGCGAGGAGGTCGGCGGCTTCGCCCTCGGCACCCCGGTCGACGTCGACCGCGCCGTCGCGGCGGCGCGCGAGGCCTTCGGCCCGTGGTCGCGGCTGAGCGTCTTCGAGCGGGCCGAGTACCTCGAGGAGGCGATGCGGATCATCGCGAGCCGCCGCGAGCACCTCGCGCGCGTCATGACGCTGGAGCAGGGCAAGCCGTACCACAGCGAGGCCCTGGGCGAGGTCGACGACAGCATCACGAACTTCCGCGTCACGATCGATCTGGCGAAGTACCGCACGCAGGAGATCCTGCCGAGCGCCGAGGCGAACATGCGCGCCTACCTCTACCGTGTGCCCAAGGGTGTGGTCGCCGCGATCCAGCCCTGGAACTTCCCGCTCGGCAGCGCCGCGGGCCAGATCGCGCCCGCCCTGATCACCGGCAACACGGTCGTGGCGCTGGCCGCCCCCTCGACCACGCTCATCGAGTACGAGTGGTTCCGCTGCTTCCACGACGCAGGGATCCCGGCGGGCGTGATCAACTTCCTCACGGGCCTCGGCGCCGACATCGGCGACGCGATGACCGGGCACGAGGACGTGCAGGTGGTCGCCTTCACCGGCTCGGTCGCCACCGGCCGGCGGGTGATGCAGCGCGCCGCGGGCAAGTCGACCCTCATCGAGCTCGGCGGCAACGGGCCCACGGTGATCCTCGACGACGCCGACCTGGATCGGGCCGTGCCCGACTCCGTCGCATCGGTCTGCGGGGCCGCCGGCCAGTCCTGCACCGCGGCCGGCCGGTTCCTGGTGCACGAGCGCATCTACGACGAGTTCGCCGAGCGGCTCGCGGCCGAGATGCGGCGGCGGATCCGCGTCGGCCACCCCTTCGACCCCGAGACCACCATGGGGCCGGTGAACAGCCCGGCGCTCGCCGACCGGCTCGACGCGCACCTGCGCGACGCGACGGCGGCCGGCGCGCGCGTGCTGCTCGACGGCGGCCGGGCCGAGGGCTTTCCGACCGACCTCTACTTCAATCCCGTGGTGCTCGCCGACGTCGACGAGTCGATGACGGTCACCGTGCAGGAGACATTCGGGCCCATCGCGCCGCTGCAGCGGATCTCGAGCGATGAGGAGGCGCTGCGGCTGCTCGACGCGTCGCCCTTCGGCCTCTTCGCCGCCGTCTACTCCCGCGACCTCGGCCGCGCGCTGCGCTTCGCCGAGCGGGCCTCCGCCGGCACCGTGAACATCAACCGTCCGAGCGGCAGTGTCGAGACGCACTGGCCGGTCGGCGGGCACGCGGGCAAGCAGAGCGGTCACGGCCGGATCCAGGGCGTGCAGCTGATGGATCAGATCTTCACCGAGTCCAAGCTCATCCTGATGCCGCTCGACTGATCGCCCCGCGGGGGAGTCGCACGCGGACCGGGGCGGCGAGGGGCGGGAGTGGCCCCTCGCCGCCCCGCCCCTCGTGCGCCCGGAATGCGCTCGCCGCGGGGCGACGGCCCCGGATCGAGCGGTCGCCGGCCGCGTCTCCGATTCCGATTCCGCAGGGGCTTGACGAATAAGGTTCAATCTGTGAACCTTATGGAGATGCCGACCGGTCGGTCGCTTCGGGCGAGAGGATCGCCCGGGGTCTCACCGGATCTCCGGCACGGCGCGGATCCAAAGGAGAATCGAATGCGTACACGTCCACTGCTGATCACCGCCGCGGTTGCCGCGGCCACGGCTCTCATGCTCTCCGGCTGCAGCTCCTCGGCCCCCGAGGAGCCCGCCTCGGCCGGAACGGCCCCGCAGGCGGGCGACATCGCGCTGCCCGCGAAGATCGCCGACAAGGGGGCCATCGACGTCGGGGTCTACTTCAACTACCCGCCCTTCACCTTCGAGGAGGGCGGCGAGCTGCAGGGCATCGAGGCCGATCTCGCGCGGGCCGTCGGCGAGCAGCTCGGGGTCGAGGTGCGCTTCCACGATCTCGCCTTCGAGGCGATGGTGCCGTCGGTGATCAACGGCCGGACCGACATGCTCATCGGCCCGATGGCCGACACGACCGAGCGCCGCAAGGAGGTCTCCTTCATCGACACGCTGTCGACGAAGATGCAGGCCCTCGTGAAGAAGGGCAACCCCACCGGCTTCGACATCGCCGACCCGTGCGGCGCGAAGGGCGGCGAGGTCGCGGCGAGCAACAACCTGACGACCGCTCAGGCGATCGCCGACACCTGCGCGGCGGAGGGCGAGCCCGAGATCAGCCTGCTGAAGCTGCAGGACGCCGGCGGCGTGTTCCAGGCGGTCATCTCCGGGCGCACCGACTTCACGCTGCAGGAGCCGGCGCTCGCGAAGTACATGGTGGAGACCACACCCGATCTCGAGCTGCAGGGCGACCCGATCCCCTCATCCGACGGGGAATGGCAGGGCTGGGTGTTCGCGAAGGACGACACCGAGACCATCGACGCGGTCTACGCCGCGATCGAGGCGCTCATCGAGGACGGCACCTGGCAGGGGATCATGGAGGAGGCCGGACTCGAGGCCTCGATGGCGCTGCCGCCGCGCGTCAACGGCGAGGAGCGGAACGGATGACGCTCGTCGATCCGTCGACCGCCACGACCCGGATGGCGGCCAGCGATCCGGAGTTCGTGGCGCGACGCCACGGCGGGCGCTGGGTGGCCGCGATCCTCGTCGCCTGCATCGTCGCGTACTTCGCCTGGGGGATCCTCGCCGCGCCCGCCATGCGATGGGAGGTCGTCGGCGCGTACCTGTTCGAGTCCTCCGTGCTGGAGGGCGTGCGCAACACGATCGTCATGACGATCCTCTCGACGCTCATCGGCGTCGTCATCGGAACGCTCGTGGCGGTCATGCGGCTCTCGCCGAACCCGGTGCTCTGGAGCATCGCCGGGGGCTACCAGTGGTTCTTCCGGGGCACGCCGACGCTCGTGCAGCTGATCTTCTGGTTCAACCTGTCGTCGATCATCCCGCGCATCGACATCCCCCTGCTCGGGATCGATCTCGACACCAACCAGGTGATGTCACCGCTGCTCGCGTCGCTGCTCGGCCTCGGGCTGAACTTCGGGGCCTACTACTCGGAGATCGTGCGAGCCGGCATCCTGTCGGTCGACGAGGGGCAGAGCGACGCGGCGCAGGCGTTCGGCCTGACCCGCCTGCAGACGATGACGAAGATCGTGCTGCCGCAGGCGATGCGCGTCATCATCCCGCCCACGGGCAACGAGCTCATCGGCATGCTGAAGTGGACGTCGCTCGCGAGCGTCGTCTCGTTCAACGAGCTTCTGCGCAACGTGGGCGACATCTACAACCAGACCTATCAGGTCATCCCGATGCTCATCGTGGCGTCGCTCTGGTACCTGCTGCTCACCACGATCCTCAGCATCGGGCAGTACTTCGTCGAGCGCCACTTCGCGCGGGGGACCACGCGGACGGTGCGGCAGAACCTGTTCGAGCGCATCATCGCCCGGTCCAGGGCGGGCCGCGCGGCGACGGGCCGCGCGGAGGCGACGGCCGGAAAGGGCGGAGCGCGATGAGCGAAGCGATGATCAAGGCGCGATCGGTGCGCAAGCAGTACGGCAGCATCCCGGTGCTCGAGGACATCACGCTCGACGTGAACGTCGGCGAGGTCTGCTGCCTGCTCGGGCCGTCCGGCGCGGGCAAGAGCACCTTCCTGCGCTGCGTGAACCACCTCGAGACGATCGACGGCGGCCAGCTCACGGTCGACGGCGAGCAGGTCGGGTACCAGTACCGGAACGGCAAGTTCCACGAGATGCGCCCGGCCGAGCTCGGCCGGCAGCGCTCGACCATGGGCATGGTGTTCCAGCACTTCAACCTCTTCCCGCACATGACCGCGGAGCAGAACGTGGCGCTCGCCCCGGTGCTCGTGCACGGGAGGAGCAAGCGGGCGGCGCGCGACCGCGCGTTCGAGCTGCTGGCGCAGGTCGGACTCGACGGCAAGGAGCACAAGTACCCCCGCCAGCTCTCCGGCGGCGAGCAGCAGCGCGTCGCGATCGCCCGCGCCCTGGCCATCGATCCGAAGGTCATGCTGTTCGACGAGCCGACGAGCGCGCTCGACCCCGAACTGGTGGGCGAGGTGCTCTCGGTGATCCGGGGCGTCGCCGACTCCGGGCAGACCATGCTCATCGTGACCCACGAGGTCGCGTTCGCGCAGGAGGTCGCCGATCGGGTCGTGTTCATGGACGGCGGCGTGATCGTCGAGCAGGGTCCTCCGAGCCAGGTGCTCGTCGACCCGCAGGAGGAGCGCACCCGATCGTTCCTGCGGCGCGTGCTGTAGGCCGGTTCCGCCCGCACATCCCCAGACCCCTCACCGAAGGAGAGAACGACCATGAAGCTCGCGACCGTCGAGTGGGGCGATCCCCAGGCCCCGCCGCTCGTGCTGATCCACGGCGTGGGAGGCAGCCACAGCATGTTCGAGCACGTGGCCACCGACCGCTGGGCGCGGCGATTCCGCGTGATCGCCTTCGACCTGCGCGGTCACGGATCGTCCGGCACCGCCCCGCCGTGGGACTTCGGCACCTACGTCGACGACATCATCGAGACGATCGACGCGATGGGCCTGCGGCGCGCGCACTGGCTCGGCCACTCCTTCGGCGGCCGCCTGCTGCTCGAGCTCGTGGCGCGGCACCCCGCGCGGGTGCGGCGCGCGGTGGTGACGGAGCCGGTGATCCAGATCACCCCGGAGCTGGCGCACCACCGCGCCGAGCAGGAGCGCCTCGGCGGGGTCTGGGACTCGCTCGAGCAGTTCGTCGCCAGCCGCGAGAACACGGGCGACATCGACGTCGAGCGGTACATCGCCGACATGGCGAAGGACTTCGAGCGGGGCGAGGACGGGCGCTTCCGCCGGCGCACCGACCAGTGCGCGATCGTGTCGATCTTCGGCCAGTTCGCGACGCCGGCGCCCCCGCCCCACACGATCACCGTGCCGCTCATGCTGCTCTACTCGCCGGCGTTCGGCCTGGTCACGCCCGAGCAGGTCGAGGCGTACGTCCCCTATGCCGAGGAGGTGGTGGGCGTCTCGGGCCAGCACGCGGTGTTCGTGAGCGCCTATGAGGAGACGACGGCCGCGGTGGAGGGATTCCTGGCGCGATGAAGGAGATCGCCGACGTCGTGGTCGTCGGAGCCGGCACCGCCGGCTGCGTCGTCGCGGCGCGCCTGAGCGAGGATCCGGGCCGATCGGTGCTGCTGATCGAGGCGGGCGGCGACGACCGGCGGCCCGAGGTCGTGGATCCCGGGCGCTGGGCCGACGCGCAGGGCACCGACGCGGACTGGGGCTTCGCGAGCACGACGCAGCGCGGCACCGGGCGGCGCTACGCGGTGCCGCGGGGCCGGGTGCTCGGGGGATCCGGGTCCATCAACTGCATGACCCACCTGCGGGGCGATCGCGCCGACTACGACGCGTGGGCGGCGCTCGGGGCGGCCGGCTGGGACTTCGCCGGCGTGCTCCCCTACTTCAGGCGCTCGGAGCACGCACCCGACGGCGACCCGCGCTACCGGGGGGCGGGCGGACCGCTGCACCCGCGCGTGGCCGACGAGCCCCACCCGGCGGGTCTGGCCTACGCCGAGGCGGCGGTGCGCGCCGGTCACGCGCGCGTCGACGACTTCAACGGCCCCGAGCTGATGGGCGTCGGGTTCACCGAGTCGCTCATCGTCGACGGCCGGCGCGAATCGACCGCCACCGCCTACCTGCGCCCGGCGATGGGCCGGCCGAATCTCGCGGTGCTGACCGGCGCGACGGTGCTCGGCCTGACGTTCGCCGGCGAGCGCTGCACCGGCGTGCGCGCGGCCACGGCCTCGGGAGTGCACGAGGTCTCGGCGGGCGAGGTGATCCTGTGCGCGGGCGCCGTCGGATCCCCGCAGCTGCTGCAGCTCTCGGGGATCGGTCCCGCCGGGGTGCTCGAGGCCGCCGGGGTGCCGGTGCGCCACGAGCTGCCCGGGGTCGGCGAACGGCTGCAGGACCACATCCTCGTCGCCGGGATCCGCTACCGGCCGGAGCGGCCCTTCGCGCGCACCGGCCAGGGCGCCACCGTCTTCGCCGGGCTCGGCGACCGGGATCCCGCCCCCGATCTGCATCTCACCCTGCTCGGCATGGACTACCACCTGCCGTGGCAGGAGCCCGGCGGGCCCGACGCCCTCACGCTCTCGCTCGGGCAGATGCGCCCGCACGGCACGGGATCGGTGCGGATCGCCTCGGCCGATCCCGCGGCGGCTCCGCGGATCGACCTCGGCTACCTGGCCGACGAGCGGGATCTGCCGGCGCTGATCCGCGGGCTCGAGCAGCTCGACCGGATCGTGCGCGCCGGCGCCTTCGACGAGTGGGGCGGCGAGGCCGACACGACGCGCCTGCTGCAGCTGGACCGCCCCGAGCTCGAGGCCGCGATCCGCGCGGGTGTCAGCAGCTACTTCCATCTCGCGGGATCGTGCCGCATGGGCGACGGCTCCGACGGCGGCGCGGTGGTGGATCCCGAGCTGCGCGTGCGCGGCCTCTCCGGCCTGCGGGTCGCCGACGCCTCGGTCATGCCGCGCATCGTCTCCGCCAACACCAACGCGGCCGCGGTGATGATCGGCGAGAAGGCCGCCGATCTGATCCTCGGCCGCTCGGAACGGGCCTCGTCGCCCCACCTCGAAAGGACGCAGCCATGAGCTTCAGCCACCCCCTGGTCGCCCGGATGCGGGAGGACGGCTTCGTGACCACGGCCGACTACGTGCCCGACGGCGACATCGCGGTCGACCCGCACGACGACACCGAGACGCAGGTGCTGATCAGCGACCCGCTCATGCCCGGCGTCGGCGTCGACGTGGTCTTCGCCCTGGCGCGCAGCGTGCCGGGCGAGCACCACATCGCCCACTTCCACCCGCACGGCAGCGAGATCTACTACCTCACGAAGGGCGAGATCGAGATGCGCCTCGGCGACGACTGGTTCACCGCCCGCGCGGGCACGGCGATCTTCATCCCGCCCGGCGTGATCCACGAGACCCGGAACGTCACCGACGAGGTCTGCGAGATGGTCGTCGTCTGCGGCGGGCCCACCTACGCCTCGCTCGGCCTCGAGTACGTCTGACGGCGGCGATCCCGCCGCCCCGCCCACCACCCGAACCCCAGAGATAGGACCTCCCATGACCCCCCGTCCCTCCGGCGCACGCCCAGGCCTCCCCGCGACGCAGCTGCGGGGGCCGTTCGATCCGGGCGGGCAGCCGCTCGTGCGCACCGACAAGCACCTGCACCTCTCGCTCTTCGCCTGGAACGTGCAGTCGGGCCTCTCTGCCAGCAAGGCCGTCAACTCCGACCCCGACAAGCACCGCGACGTGTGGCGCTGGGAGAACGCGGAGCCCCTGCTGCGCGAGCTCGACGCCTCGGGCATGGACTCCCACCTGCAGTACGGCATGTGGAGCGGATACGGCGGCGAGTCGAACTGGAACGAGTACCAGCTCGACTGGGCCTCGGCCGGCGTCGCCTCGGCCGCGGTGACGAAGCGGATCGGCCTGATCCAGACCCTCCACGTCGGCTACGGGCTGCACCCGGTGTTCATCGCGAAGCAGACGGCGAGCCTCGACCACATCTCGGGAGGCCGCGGCGGTCTGAACATCGTCGCCGGCCAGGGGCCCCTCGACTACGCCCAGTTCGGGCTCGACGGGCCGCCGTCGGCGCAGGTGCGCTACGACATCGCCGACGAGGTCACCACGGCGCTGAAGTACCTGTGGGCCTCGGACGAGCCGATCGACTTCGAGGGCGAGTACTTCCAGATGTACGGCGCCCAGATCAAGCCGCGCGCCACCTCGCGCCCCCGTCCGCTGCTCGTCTCGGCGGCGGGATCGGGCGTCGGCCTCGACTACGCGACGCGGCAGTGCGACGTGCTGTTCATCACCTCGATCGACAACACGCTCGGCGGCTTCACCGCCCGCGCGCAGCGGATCCACGACATGGCCGCCGAGCACGGCCGCCGGGTGCGCGTCGCCGCGATGTGCTACGTGGTGATGGACGAGACCGACGCCGCCGCGCAGGAGACGGTCGAGTGGATGCGGCAGGAGATCGACCGCGAGGCGGTGCGCAACTGGCTGATCCGCTCCGGGCACGTGCTCAACAGCCAGGCGGCGGTCGTCGACGAGGCGCAGGTGGGCGCCGCCCGCGACCGCAGGCTCGACGACGATCCGTACCTCGGGGTGGGGCAGGAGGAGTACGAGTCGCTGGGGCTCGGCATGGGCGCCTACCAGCTCTTCGGGTCGTACGAGACGGTGGCGAACCGGCTCATCGACCTCTACGAGGCCGGCGTCGAGCAGTTCGCGCTGTGCTTCTTCGAGCCCCGCAAGGGCGTGCAGCAGATGCGGGATCGCGTGCTGCCGATCCTGCGGGCGCGCGGATACAACGAGGACGCGATCTCGCTGTAGGGCGGGTCGCCTCCGCAGCTCGCTCGCGAGGCTCACCTCCCTCCGCGTCTCGCGGCGGCCCGCGGTTCGCGGCGGCCTGCTGCGCCCCGCGGCGGCCCGCTGCGCCCCTCGGGGCGGCTAGGCTGGGGCGTGACTCCCGCCCGGAGCGAGTACCCACGATGCTGCGGGCGACCCCGCCGCGGAGGAAGCCCCATGAGTGCCAACCAGATGCTGTCGAGCGACACCTCCCGGCTCGCGTTCGAGCCGATCGTCTCGCGCGACACCGTGGAGCAGGCCATCCTGGCGCTGGTGAACAGCATCCGCCGCGCCGAGCTGGAGGACGGCGACCGGCTGCCGAACCTGCCGGAGCTCGCGGAGGGCCTGGACGTGGCGCGCGACAACGCCCGCCGCGCCCTGCACGCCCTCGCCAGGGAGGGTGTGGTCGAGATCAAGCCGGGCCGCTACGGCGGCACCGTGATGCGGGATCGCTCGGGGATCCCGCGCGTGCTGGAGCGGGTGCTCGGGCCGTCCCTCATGAGCGAGGGCGTCTGGGAGGATCTCATCGAGGCCCGCCGGCTGCTGCAGCCCGCGGCCGCGAAGCTGCTCATGCGCCACGAGGATCTCGACGGGCTCGCCCGGATCGACCGGCACCTGGCCGACATGCGCCGCCACACCGACGCCCGGGAGTACCCGGCAGCCCTCTACGACGGCATCGAGACGGCCTGCGTGATCGCCGTGCGCTGCGGCAACCGGGTGATCGGCGAGATGCTGCTGCGCGTGATGGACCGGCTGTCGGTGCTCGGGGTGATGATGCGCATCGAGATCGAGACGACGCCCGAGATCGCGATGCGCTCGCTCGACGCGCAGGAGCGGCTCGTCGCGGCGATCCACCGGGGCGACGAGGCCGGGATCGACCGGGCCGTGCACGATCAGCTCGCGCTCACCACCCGGGTCGTGGGCGAACTGCGCGCCTGAGGCGCGTGCGGCCGATGCGCCGTGGTGCGGGGAGCAGGCCGGCGGGTGCCCGGAGGCCGCCCGCGGGAGGATGCGCGGGCGGCCTCCGGGGAGGCCCGATCAGGCGAGGTCGTGGTTGTACCCCATCTCGCGCATCAGCGGGATGACGTGCTCCCGCATCTGCTGCGCTCCCCGGTGCGGATCGAAGAAGCAGAGCGCCACCTGGTCGACCCCGACCCGGTGCAGCTCGACCAGCTGCTGCGCCACATTCCGGTACGAGCCGAACAGCTGGTAGGCCCCCATGCCCATGCTGAGCGACTCGTACCAGTCCTTCCCGATGCCGAGGTAGGGATCCTCGTCGCGGGTCTCCTCGCGGTCGAGGCCGAAGGATCCCTCCTCGATGACCGGGCGCTCGCTGTTGAGCACCTGGCCGGCGCGCACGAGCCACATCCGCAGCGCCTCGTGGTCGGGGTTGTCCCGCATCCACGCGACGGTCTCGTTCGCCGCCTCGTCGGTCTCGTCCATCACGACGTAGCACATCACGGCCACCCGGACCTTGCGGCCGTACTGATCGAACATGCCGCGGATCTTCTCGGCGCGGGCCCGGTAGCCCTCGGGATGGTTGTCCTTCGCCGTGATGAAGACGGCGTCGCACTGCCGCGCCGCGTAGTCGAGGCCGATGTCGGATCCCGCGGCCGTGATGAGCAGCGGCCGCGGCCGGCTCGTCGACCGCGGCACCACCTGCGCGCCGTACATCTGGAAGAACTCGCCCTCGAAGTCGACGGGCTCCTCCGAGGTCCACAGCAGCTTGAGCGCGGTGGTGAACTCGTCGGCGACCCGGTAGCGGTGCTCCTGGGAGAGCGGGCCCTCGAGACCGAACTGCGCGTAGTCGGCGGGGTTCGATCCCGCGACGATGTTCAGCCCGAGCCGGCCGTTCGAGATGTGATCGATGCTCGACGTGATCTTGCCGATCAGCAGCGGGTGGAAGCCGTAGCCCGTGTGCACCGTGCTGTAGATGCCGATCCGGTCGGTGATCGCGGCGGAGGCGGTCGCGGCCGTCGCGAAGTCGAGCTGCGCGTCGTTCCAGCCGGTGGCGCCGCCGTAGCCGCTCCACATGCCGTACTGCAGCTGGCTGTCGAAGCCGGCGCGCTCGACCTCCCGCAGCAGCCTCGACGACGATGGCCACTCCCAGACGTCGCGGTGGCGCTGCGGATCGCTGAGCACCGCCTTCGTCGAGGAGAGCCCGCTGCGCACGTTCCAGGCGAAGAGCGAGAGGTGGAGGTGGTTCTTGCGGCGGTCGAGGCCGACGGGCTGGCCGCCGGGATCGAAGGGGCCGCGCAGGGCGGGCGCCGGAACTCCGTCCCGTGCGCCCTGGGGGCGATCAGTCATGGTGTGTTCCTTCTCGGTGCGGTCGGGACGCGGGGGCGTCCGTGGGATGAGGGGTCGGATCGCTGAGGGTGCTCAGCGCGCGGCGATCGCGTCGACGAGCACCCGGGCCTCGCCCGCCAGCTCGCAGACCTGCGTGAGCCGTACGGGCTTGACTCCGGGGAAGCGGGCATCGAACGCCGCCCAGAACTCGTCGCGGTACGTGTCGTCGCTCAGGTAGCAGTTCGCCTTCGCGACGTCCTCGAGGCCGAGGCCCGCCCGCTGCAGGGTCCCGGCGAGCCGGTCGAGCACGAGATCCGTCTCGTCGGCGATGCGGTCGGTGCCCGCCGCCCGCGTGAGAGAGGGCGCGTCGAGCGCGGTCGCGTCGGCGTAGACCAGGTCGCCGAAGTCGACCCCGGCGGAGAACGCGTCCGACCCCGTCGCGGCGAGGTGCGAGATCTCGGGTCGCGCCGATCGGGCAGCCGGTCGCGCGGCGATCGCCTCGATCTGGATGCGGGCGTCGCCGACCAGGCCGATGGTGAAGAGCCCGCGCGAGGGGTACGGCGCCCCGGGCATGAACTCCACGTAGGCGGGGATGAACTCGAAGCGGTATCGCTCCTCGCTCAGCCACACGGTGATCTTCGTGAGGTCGTCGAGGCCGAGACCGGCCTCCTCCAGCGTCGCGCGCAGCCGCTCGAGGACGATGCGCACTTCGTCGCGCACGGTGACGGCGTCGGCGGCGCGCCGGCGCGTGGCCGGGTCGATCGCGCTCGCCGCCGTGAAGACGAAGCGGTCGGTGATCACGCCGGCGGAGGGGCCGTGCTCGTTCGGGCGGATGAACGTCTTCATGCGGCGACCTCCTCGCGGTGCGCGACCATGACCTCGAACTCGAGGCGGCAGTCGACGGCGATGCCGGCGACGAGCGTGGTGCGCTTGGGCTTCTCGGGCAGGTCCGCGAAGAACTCGTCGTAGGCCTCCCACATCTCGGGGAGGTGCGCCTTCTCGTCGGCGTACGCGATGACGCGCACGATGTCTCGTTTCGCGCCGCCGATCACGGCGAGGCGGTGCAGCACCTCCTCCAGGCAGATGCGGGTCTCGGAGGCGATCGTGTCGGCCTCCTCCAGGCGCTGGAGCGTCGAGAGGTTGATCGCCATCGAGCCGAAGAAGCCGCGGCCGGCGGCGACGGCGATGCCGCCGAGGCCGAGGCGGGCCATGGCCTCGCGGTCCGAGCCGGGGTCGTAGAAGAAGTCGGTGCCCGCGTTCCGCGCCTCGCTCACGCCGCACTCACCTCCTCGGGCCACAGCGAGCGGGTCTGCCCGGTGCGGCGCAGCACCTCGGGGATGACCTCCTCGGCCATCAGCGTGAGGCTGCGCTTGACGCCGTCGAGGGGCGCCTGGCTGAGGCCGAAGAGGAAGTGCTCCCAGCCCTCGTCCTCGTACATGTGGACCATGCGCTCGGTCACCTGATCGGGGGTGCCGATGAAGAGGTGATCCCGCTCCATCATGATGTCGTAGCCGGCCATCCGGGAGAACCTCGGGTCATCGGGATCCTCGTCGACGTCGAGCCAGGCCTGCAGGCCGCGCACGCGGCTGATGAGGTCGAAGCGGGCGTTGATCGCACCCTCCATGACGGAGCGCGCCTCCTGCTCGGTCTCGGCGATGTAGAACTCGCGCGAGGCGGGTGCGACCCTGAAGGCGTTGCGGGGGCGGCGCCCGATCCTCTCGCACTCCTCGTCGTACGCGGCGTTCAGCCGCCGCAGCTTCTCGCCGGCCGGGTGGCTCGTGATGAACGAGAGGCCCTGGTGCGCGGCCAGGCGGATGCCGTCCTCCTGCTGCGACACCGCCCACAGCGGCAGGTCGGACTGGGCGGGCTGGGGGATGATCGGGAGGCTCGTGACGATGCCGTTCTCGTCGGTGTAGGGATCCATGGCCCGGCTGTTCCACTTCAGCTCGGGCCAGGGGATGGTGTAGCGCTCGCCGCGGTGCGCGAACTTCTCGGCCGTCCAGGCCTGCTTGAGGATGTCGAGGTGCTCCTGGAAGATGGCGCGGCTCTTCTCCTCGTCGGCCCGGTCCGCGTCGGGATTGAGGTTGACGATCTCGCCCTTGAGGATGCCGCGGCCCACGGCGATGTCGACGCGGCCCTGCGAGAAGTGGTCGAGCATCGCGACGTCCTCGGCGAGGCGGACCGGGTGCCAGAGGGGCAGGCCGATGGCGGCGACGCCGAGGCGGATGTTCCGCGTGCGCGTGGCGAGGTCGGTGTGCAGCATGAGCGGGTTGGGCAGCTGGTCGGCGCCCTCCGCGTCGAAGTGGTGCTCGCCGAGCCACAGCCCCTCGTAGCCGAGCGCATCGCAGTGCTCCGCGATCTCGCGGGCCTCGTTCATCAGCACGTCCCACGGGCGGGGTTCGCCGCGGTTCGCGAGTACGTGCAGCAGGTCGAATCTCATCACCGGTTCCTTACATCATCGTCTGGGCCGCCGGTCCGCTCGGCGGCGGGCGGTGGGTGCGTGCATCGGAGAACACTTTTAAAGGTTCAATCTTTGACCCTTAATGTGCATACTACATGGTCGGTAACGCGATCCGTCAACCCCCGGCAGCGTCTCGTCGTGGTCCCGCGGGGCGTCGCGGCCCGCGCTCAGCGGCGCTGGAGCCGCGAGAAGGCCCGGCCCAGCAGGCGGTCGGCGACGATGTACACGTAGCCCACGCCGACCAGCACCACCGAGAGCGCCAGCACCCGGAGCGCGACGCCGCCGGCCCCATGGGTCGCGACGTCGAGGAACGGGTACGGGTAGCTCAGCCCGGCGGCGAACTCGCCCCCGAGTCCGCCGTAGACGAGCGCGAACACGAGGTACGCGTAGGGGATCAGCGTCCAGCGCAGGGGATCGCCCCACCGCAGCCGGCCCTTCGGCGCGAACAGCAGCCAGTCCGCGATCAGCAGACAGGGCGTGATGACGTGGATGAGGTTGTCGGTGAGCGAGAACGGCTGGTAGTCGCCTCCCTGCACGAACGCCGATGGCACGAGCACGACGAGGTAGACGAGCATCGTCACGGTGATCGCCATCATGACCGCGCCGCCCCAGCGGGGCGAGGGCGTGGACCAGCCGCGTGCGCCCCGCTCGCGCAGGTCCCGTGCGGTGCGCACGACCAGGAGCACGACCCACACCAGGCAGAGCAGGTTGCTGAGCACCGTGTAGTAGAGCAGGGCGTTCCAGCTCGGGGACGGAGTCAGGATCCCCGTGATGCGGACGATGCCGGTGGCGATGAGCACGAGTGCGGCGATCCGGAAGACGAGCGCGGCCGGACGGGAGCCGAGCGCGCCCCGGTCGAGCAGCGGAGGTCGGGCCGCCGTCGGCGGGACGGCCGTCGCGGGAGCGGCCGATGCGTCCCCGTCGTGCCCGGTGAGCGGATGCTGTTCCATGATGAGGATCATTCCACGGGTCGGGGCGGCCGGGGAAGCGTCGGCTGCGCTGTGTTGCGCGGGCGGCCGTCGCACCGGGCATCACCGGGATTGACAGGCGCACTGACAGCGACGATGATCCCGCGACTACACTGAGCAGTGCCGGCATCGGCGCGCGGCATCTCGGCGATGGCCGGGGACCGCCGCGGCGGCCGGCGGCACCGGAGTCGAGAGGAGGCGAGATGGCGGAAGCGACCGCTCCGAAGCGAGGGCGTCTGGATCGGCGCCTGATCGTCGACGCGATCCTCGCCCTCGCCCGCGAGGAGCCGAACGCGAAGGTCACCTTCAAACGCCTGGGCGAGGCCCTCGGCGTCGATGCGACCGCGATGTACCGGCACTTCCGCAACAAGGAGGAGCTGACCCGCGCGGCGCTCGACCGCCTGAGCGAGATGGCCGTCGTCGACGCCGAGGCCGCTACGGGCGGCTGGCGCGAGCGGCTCGAGGCGCACCTCATGCGCATCGCCGAGCTCAGCCTCGAGTACCCGTCGATCGCAGCCGAGGGTGCGATCCTCGATCCGGTCGGGCCCGGGGACGTGGCGGGCGACGAGTTCGTGCTCGCCCGGCTGAGCGAGGCCGGGCTCGGCGGTGCAGCGCTGATCCGCGCATACGCCGCGATATCGGGTTTCGCCCTGGCCCAGTCGGCGGCGATGGCGCAGGAGGTCGTGGCCCACGGGGGCGCCGCGCGCGACGGGTCGATCCCCTGGATCAGCACTTTCGGCTCGGTCGACCTCACGCGCTACCCCCTCGTCAACGAGCACCGCGCGGAGCTGCTGGCCATCGACGGCATGGCCGTCTACCGGGCGGGAGTCGCGGCGCTCCTCGACTCCGTGGCGCGGTAGCCGCCCGCCCGTGGCGGATCCGCGGGCGAGTAGGGTAGAGGCGTGAGCGGGCGCGGCCCGATGCGAGCGGAGGTGGAGACCGGTGTCTGATGGGGGCGAAGCTCTGGAGTCGGACGCGATCGGACTGCTCCGCGCTCTGATCCGCGAGGCCTGCGTCAACGACGGCAGCCCGGACTCGGGTCAGGAGATCCGCAGCGTGCGCGTGCTGCAGCGCTTCCTCGCGCCGGCGGTCGCCGCCGGCCGCGTCGAGACCCAGGTGCTCGAGTCGGCGCCGGGGCGGGCCTCGCTGATCGCGCGCGTGCGCGGAACCGATCCCGCGGCCCCGTCGCTCGGACTGCTCGGGCACCTCGACGTGGTGCCGGTGGATCCGGAGGGCTGGACCCGCAACCCGTTCGGCGGCGACCTCATCGACGGCGAGGTCTGGGGCCGGGGCGCCGTCGACATGCTCTACCTGACCGCGGTCTTCGCCTGCGTGCTGCGCGAGGTGGCGCTCGCCCCCGAGCCGCCGCGCGGCGACCTCGTGCTGCTGGCGGTGGCCGACGAGGAGGCGGGCGGCGAGTACGGCATCCACTGGCTCGTGCGCGAGCACCCCGAGGCCGTGCGGGTGAGCGAAGCGCTCTCCGAGTCCGGCGGCATGCGCATGGGCGCGCACGTGGCGATCGAGGTCGCCGAGAAGGGATCGGCCGGGCGGCGCCTGGTGATGCGCGGCAAGCCCGGGCACGCCTCGATCCCCTACGGCGCCGCGAGCGCCGCCTACCGCGTGGGAGAGGTGCTGCAGCGGCTGGGAGAGGTCGCGCCGGCGGCCCAGCTCGGGGAGCTCTGGGACGCATTCGTGGCGGCGCGCATCGACGACCCCGCCCTGGCCGAGCGCCTGCGCGATCCCGTCAGCATCGATGCGGCGCTGCCGCATCTCGGAGGCATCGCGGGATACGCGCATGCGGTCTCGCGGATCACGCTGTCGCCCACCGTGCTGCGCGCGGGCATGACCCACAACGTCATCCCCGCGGTGGGCACCATCGACCTCGACATCCGCACCCTGCCGGGCACGAGCGACCAGGAGGTCGACGAACTGCTCGCCGCCGTGCTGGGGCCGCTCGTCGACGAGGTCGAGATCCAGTATCTGCGCGGCTGGGCCGCCACGGCGTCGAGCGCGCACGAGCCCCTCTTCGCCGCGATCGAGCGCGCGGTCGAGGCCGTCTCCGGCGCGCCGACCGTGCCGATCATGGCCGCCGGGGGATCGGATGCCCGGGTGCTGCGCGAACTCGGGATCCCCGCCTACGGCTTCGGGCTGCTGGGTCCCGACTGGAGCTACGAGCGCTACCGCGAGGGCGTGCACGGCAACGACGAGCGCATCGACGTGGAGTCCGTCGAGCTCTCTCTGGCGGCGCTGCGACTGATCGTGGCGGAGCGGATCGGCGCGATCCCCGCTGGTTGAGCGAGCGGAGCGAGTCGAAACCCGCGCGCCTACTCGAAGAAGTCGCCCAGGAACTCGAAGGGGCTCTTCTTCTTGCGGTACCGGGGATCGTTCGACCGGCGGTCGTCGGAGTATCGCCGATCATCCGAGTACCGGCGGTCGTCCGAGTACCGGCGGTCGTCCGAGTACCGGCGATCGTCGGCGCGCGGGCGGTCATAGCTCGGATCGGCGTACTGCTGCGGCTGCGCCGCGGGCGGAGCCGGCGGGGTGGCCGGCGCCTCGGACTCGAGCTGCGCGCGCTCGAGGATCTTGTCGAGTTCGCCGCGATCCAGCCAGACGCCTCGGCACTGGGGGCAGTAGTCGATCTCGATGCCTTGACGCTCGCTCATGAGCAGGACGGTTCCGTCGCTGGGGCAGTTCATGGTCCCGACTGTAACGGCGCAAGCTGGAAGGATCCCCCGGCGGGGGATCACCGGCGCCGCTCGGCCGGCGGACGACGTGATCGGCCTGCGTGATCGCATCGCTCGACCTCTTACGAGACATGCCCTACGCCCAGCCCACGACGAGGCGGGCCGACTGCTCGGGCACCGTGGGGTCGATCCCCGTGAGGTCGGCGAAGCGGCGCAGCCGGTTCGTGAGCGTGTTGCGGTGGCAGAAGAGCTCGGCCGCCGACTCGCTCACGCTGCCGGTGCGCAGGTAGCTGCGCACGGCCTCCTCGAGCCGGGTGCGCTCCGCCTCACCGCACCGCTCCAGCGCCGGCTGCACGTCGGCGAGGATCGGGCGGCCCGCGGCGAGCAGACTGCGCGCGGCGAGCCGGGCCCAGCCGCGGCCCCAGGTCATCGCGCCCTCCTCCTCGGGGCCGAAGAGGTGTGCCAGCTCGACGGCGGTGGCGGCGGATCGACGCAGGTCCGCGATCCCCGCCGCCGCGATCACCACGCCGACGCGCAGCTCGAGCAGCTGCCGCCCGAGCTCCTCGAGGCGCGAGCCGGGCAGTTCGAGGCGCCGGGTGAACGCCACGAGCGAGTCCCCGAGGTGGTGGGTGTGGACCGTGGCGCCCGCGCGCTCGAGCTCCGAGATCGCCACGCGCAGCGGGGCGACGTCCTGGTCGGCGGCGGCGATCACGACGAGCGGGGCGTCCGGCGGGAGCCCGAGCTGCGCCGCGACGCCGTGCAGATGCTGCCCCGCGGGCTGCGGCTCCTGGAAGAGCGAGGCGATGAGGCCCTGGCGCACCGAGGCCTCCTCCTCGCGCATGCGCTCGCGCTCGGCGACGTAGGCGCGCTGGGTCTGCCCGACGTACTCGTCGACCGTGCGCAGCACGATGCCGGTGTGGCGCACGAGGAGCTCCGCGTCGTCGGCCTCGGCGACGCGGGTGAGCGCTTCCCAGAGCACGGTGAAGTCGTGCCGGATCGCCGTCATGAGCGACGTGAGCGGCACACCCGCCCGCGCCCGCGAGACGCCCACGTCGGTCGAGATCGTGATCTCCTCGTCGAATCCCCCCGCGCGCAGGCCGTCGACGAGCGCGCTGAAGGAGAGCCGGCCGGTGCGGCGCAGCTCGGACTGCGGGATGGGCGCGGGATCGTAGCCGGCGACGGATCCCACGAGCGCCAGGAAGGTCTCGGTGAGCTCGTCGAGGTCGAGGCGGTCGAGCAGTTCGAGCCAGCGGTCGCGGTCGCCCGTCTGGGGCGTATCGCTGAGGGGACGGGAGGGGTCCGGGGTCATGCAGCACATAATATGTGCATATGCACACTTCTGCTCCGATTTTCAGTGGCGATACGTGCTCTCACCGGGGCGAATCACCTGAGAATCTGGAACGCGAGGCCGTCGCACCCGTGACGGCGCCCGCCCCCGGATCCCGCATCCTCGACGGAGAGAGAGTATGAGCGAGACAACCCACACGTCGGCCATCGAGTACGACGCGACGCAGGAACTGAGCGTCAAGGACGCCAACAAGGTCGCACTCGGCGCCCTGATCGGCACCGCACTCGAGTGGTACGACTTCTTCCTCTTCAGCGCGGCCGCCGCGCTGGTGTTCAACGTGCAGTACTTCACCAGCGAGAACGCGACCGCCGCCGCGCTGGCGTCGTTCGCCACCTTCGGCGTGGGCCTCGCGGCCCGCCCCATCGGCGGCATCATCTTCGGCCGCATGGGCGACCGCATCGGTCGCCGCAAGGTGCTCATGATCACGATCGTCGGCATCGGCATCGTGACCGGCCTCATCGGCCTGCTTCCGACCTACGCGGCCATCGGCATCGCGGCGCCGGTGCTCCTCGTGCTGCTGCGCGTGCTGCAGGGCCTGTTCGTGGGCGGCGAGTGGTCGGGCGCCATGACCATCGTGGTCGAGAACGCGCCGCTGCACCTGCGCGCCCGCTACGCGGCGATCCCGCAGATCGGCTCGCCGATCGGCACCATCCTGTCGTCGGGCGGCTTCTTCGCGATGACCCTGCTGTTCTCGCAGCAGAACTTCGACGCCTGGGGCTGGCGCATCCCGTTCCTCATCGCGTTCCCGCTGCTGATCGTCGCGGTCTACATCCGGAGCAAGCTCGAGGAGTCGCCGGTCTTCCGCCAGCTCGAGGAGTCGGGCGAGGTCGAGCAGAGCCCCGTGCTCACCACCTTCCGCAACAGCTGGAAGCAGATCATCATCGGCATGGCCGCCGCGCTGCTCGGCGTGGGAGGGTTCTACCTGGTGACCGCGTTCTGCGTCTGGTACGGCGTCAACGTGCTGGGCTACGAGTCGTCGCTCATGCTGCTCGGCAGCATGGTGGCCGCGGCCGTCGAGATCCCCGTGCTGATCTGGGGCGGCATCCTGGGCTCGAAGTACGGCGCGAGCCGCGTCATCCTCTGGGGCGGCATCGCCTCGGCCGTGGTCTCGGTGCCCGCGTTCCTGCTGCTCTCCTCGGGCGTCCCGGTGCTCGTGGTGATCGCCATGACGCTCGCCGTGGGCACGCTCTCGCTGCCCTACGCGGCGTCGGGCACGGTGCTCACCGGCCTCTTCCCGGCCAAGACCCGCTACACGGGTGTCGGCCTGGCGCAGAACGTGGCGGGCATGCTCTCCGGCTTCATCCCGCTGCTCGCCACCGGTTTCGTCGCCGCCGCGGGCAACCACTGGTGGCCGGCCGCCGCGATGCTCGCCTTCCTGTCGCTGTTCACCGCGGTGGCGGGTGCGGTCGCCCCGCGCATAAGCGTCAAGCTGCCCGGCTTCAAGCACTGAGCCCGCACGGCGGCCGGGCGGATCACCCGCCCGGCCGCCGCCCTCACCCCATCTCCGTCAGACTCCCGGAAGGAACTCCCCCGATGTCAGCGCCCACCTCCTCCTCGTCCGCCGGACACCTCATCGTCCGAACGCTCGAAGCGCACGGCGTGCGGCGCGTGTACGCGGTGCCGGGGGAGAGCTACCTCGATGTGCTCGACGGTCTCCACGACTCCTCGATCGAGACCGTCGTGTGCCGGCAGGAGGGCGGTGCCGGGTTCATGGCGCTGGCGGAGGGCCGCCTGACCGGGCTGCCCGGCGTGGCGATGGTGACGCGCGGCCCGGGTGCCGCGAACGCGATGATCGCGATCCACACCGCCTGGCAGGACGCCACTCCGCTCGTGCTGTTCGTCGGCCTGGTGCCCGTGCACGACCGCGAGCGCGAGGCGTTCCAGGAGTTCAGCCTGACCGGCTGGTTCGGCTCGACGGCGAAGCGGGTCATGACGATCGACGACGCGGATCGCGCCGGCGAGCTCACCGCGGAGGCGATGCGGATCGCCGCCGCCGGGAGGCCGGGGCCCGTGGTCGTGGGGCTGCCCGAGGACGTGCTCGTGCACCTCACCGAGGCGGCTCCCTCCCGGCCCGTCGCGGCCCCCTCCCCGCAGCCGGCCCCGGCCGAGATCGAGACGCTCGTGGAGCGCCTCGCCCGCGCCGAGCGCCCCGCGATCGTGGCGGGCGGCGACGGCTGGCACGGCGGCGCCGGGCGGCAGCTGCTCGACTTCGCGGCCGCGGCCGGCGTGCCGGTCTTCTGCGACTGGCGCGCCTACGACGCGGTGCCGCACGAGGGCCCGGCGTGGGCCGGCTGGCTCGGCTACGGCCGCGCCGACGCGGTCGCCGCGGGGTATGCCGAGGCCGACCTCCTCGTCTTCGTCGGGTGCTCGCGCTCCGACGTGCTCAGCGACGGCTACACGCTCGGCTTCGAGGCCGAGACCGTGCTCGTCTCGCTCGACCCCGAGGCGACCCAGCACGCCGGCCGGATCGATCAGCAGATCCTCGCCGCCCCGGCGGGCTTCGTCGCCGCGCTCGCGGGCGCCGACCCCGCAGCCGCCCGCGGATCCCGCGCCGACGGGTGGATGCGCGACCGCGCCGAGGCGCAGGCCCGCTTCGCGGCGCATCGTGCCGACGCCTCGGTTCCGGGCGCCGCCGCCGACGCCGGAGTCGACCTCGGCGTCGCATTCGGACAGCTCGACGACCGGCTCGACGGCCGGGCGATCCTCACCTTCGGTGCGGGCAACGCGACCATCTGGGCGCACCGCTTCGTGCGCCATCTCGACCCCGCGAGCCTCGTGGGCGCGCGCAACGGCGCGATGGGGCTCGCGGTGCCCGCAGCGGTCGCGGCGTCCCTCGCGTTCCCCGAGCGGCGCGCGGTCGCGGTGTGCGGCGACGGCGACTTCCTCATGAACGGCCAGGAGCTCGCGACCGCCGTCGCGCACGGCGGCAAGCCGCTCGTGATCGTCGTCGACAACGGCATCTACGGCACCATCGTGCAGCACCAGGAGAAGCACTACCCCGGCCGCCCCTCGGGCACGCGCATGGCGAACCCCGACTTCGCGGCGTGGATGGCCTCCTTCGGCGGGCACGGCGAGCGGGTCGAGACCACCGAGGAGTTCGCCCCGGCCCTCGACCGCGCCCTCGCGGCCGACGGCCCGGCGCTCGTCCACGTGCTCATCGGCGACGAGGTCATGCCTCCGGCGTCGAGCGAGATCGCCGCAGATCCCACCCCCGCGAACTGAGAGGCCCGCATGCGACTCGATCTGATCATCCGCGCACGCGAGATTCTCACCATGGATCCGGCCCGGCCCGCCGCGACCGCGGTCGGCGTCATCGGCGGCCGCATCGTCGGCTTCGACGACGAGCTCGCCGGGCTCGACGCCGAGCGCGTGCTCGACTTCGGCGACGCGGTGGCCACGCCCGGCCTCATCGACGCCCACTGCCACACGGCCTGGTGGGGCCTGGGGCTCGCTGCGATCGACCTCAGCGCGGCGCGCGGCCTCGACGAGCTCTACGGGCTGATCGCGGCCGAGACCGCCCGGCTCGACGAACTGGGCGACCCCGACGCGTGGGTGCACGGCACCGGCTTCAACCAGGCGCATCACGGCGGGAGCTTCCCCGACATCGCGCGCCTCGACGGGATCACCGGCGATCGTCCCCTCTACCTGCGGCACACCTCGGGCCACGCCTCGATCACGAACACCGCTACGCTGCGCCTCGTCGGCGCGCTCGAGCCGGGCTTCGAGAATCCGGTCGGCGGCGTCGTGGTGCGCGATGGCTCCGGGGCGCCCACGGGCCTCGTCGAGGAGGCGGCGCAGGGCCTCGTGCAGGCGCTGCTGCTGCCCTACTCGCGCGAGCGCCTGGTCGAGGCTCTCGACGCCGCGACCTCGCGCTATGCGGCGCAGGGCATCACGAGCTTCACCGAGGCCGGCGTGGGCGGCGGCTGGATCGGGCACAGCCCCGTCGAGGTCGCGGCCTACCAGGCGGCATCGGAGCGCGGCCGCCTGCACGCCCGCGCGCAGCTGATGCCGGCGATCGACGCGCTGCGGCCGCTCGAGGGGCACGCCGCCGACTTCCACGGCGAGGGCCGCGGGGCGGGGCTCGACCTCGGCATCCGCACCGGCTTCGGCGACGACGCGGTGCGCTTCGGCCACGTCAAGGTGTTCCTCGACGGCTCCCTGCTCGGGGCGACCGCCGCGGTCACCGAGGACTTCTGCGGGCACGCCGAGCACGGCAACCGCGGCTACCTGCTCGACGAGCCCGAGACCTACCGCGAGCGCGCGCTCGGCGCCTACCGCGCCGGCTGGCCCCTCGCCCTGCACGCGATCGGCGACGCCGCCATCGACCTCGCCCTCGACATCATCGAGGAGGCGCAGGAGCGCTACGGCCGTCTCGACGTGCCGTGCCGCATCGAGCACTTCGCCATCGCACGCCCCGATCAGGTGGAGCGCGCGGGACGCCTCGGCGTCGCGGTGACGCCGCAGGCCGGATTCATCGGCTCCTTCGGCGAGCAGATGGCGGATCGCGTCGGCCCCGAGCGACGCGACTGGCTCTACCGCGGGCGCTCCGTGATCGACGCGGGCGTCATCCTGGCCGGATCCTCGGACCTCCCCGTCGCCGACAACGACCTCCGCCGCGGCATGCAGTCGGCGGTCGACCGGATCGCCGACGGCGGCGCCGCGCTCGGCCCGGCCGAGGCGATCACCCCCGAGGAGGCGCTGCGCACCCACACCGAGTGGGCGGCGCGCGCGACGGGCCAGCTCGCCGACAAGGGCACGCTCGAGCGCGGCAAGCTCGCCGACCTCGCCGTGTTCTCGGCCTCGCCGCTCACCGCGCCCAGCATCGCCGAACTCGGCGTCGTCGCGACCGTGCTCGGCGGCGAGCTGAGCTACGACGCACGATCCTGACCAGCTGATCCCGCCCCCGCAACCCGCCCTCACCCCGCCTCGAAAGGACCGACAATGACTCAGCAGGACGACTCCTTCCTCGCAGACTGGGCCGTGCACTCCCGCTTCGGCGCGGTCGAGGGCACGAACGGCGTCGAGCGGCAGGCCGCGAGCGAGGCGGACGGGCAGCAGCGCAAGTGGTTCGCGCGGCTGCTCGAGTCGCACGGCTTCACGGTGCACCGCGACGCCATCGGCAACCAGTTCGGGCTGCTCGAGCTGGTGCCCGGCGCCCCCTACGTGCTCACCGGCTCGCACATGGACTCGCAGCCGACGGCGGGCCGCTTCGACGGGGCCTACGGCGTGATGGCGTCGGCGCACGCCTGCTTCCGCGTGGCGGACGAGCTGCGGGCCGACCCCTCGCGGGCGCGCTTCAACCTCGCCGTGGTGAACTGGTTCAACGAGGAGGGGTCGCGCTTCAAGCCCTCCATGATGGGCAGCTCGGTGTTCACGGGCAAGATGCCGCTCATGGACGCGCTCGCGACGCGGGATCCCCGCGGCGTCACGGTGAAGGAGGCGCTCGATGCCATCGACGAGCGCGGCGGCGCCGTGTTCGGCGAGGGCGGGCCCGAGGTCGCCTCGTACGCCGAGATCCACGTCCAGCAGGGCCGCAGCATGGAGCAGGACGGCGTGACGATCGGGCTCGTGAACGCCACCTGGGGCGCGCACAAGTTCGAGTTCAGGATCACGGGCGAGCAGGCCCACAGCGGATCGACCCTCATGGAGGACCGCCGGGACGCGCTGCTCGGCGCGGCCCGCCTCATCGTCGCGGCCCGCGAGCTGGTCGACGAGTTCGAGCCGGGCATCCTGCACACGGCCTGCGGCGAGATCAACGTCTACCCCAACTCGCCCGTCGTCGTCGCGAGCGAGGTGCAGCTGCTCTTCGACCTGCGCTCGCCGAGCAGCGAGGTGCTCGACGCGGCCTACGCGAGGGTCATGGAGACCGTCGAGCGGGTGCAGCGCGAGGATCGCGTCGAGATCGAGGTCGTCGCCGAGCACAGCTGGGGCCAGAACCCCTACCCGGAGGCGGGCGTCGAGCTGGCGCGCGAGGTCGCCGAGGAGCTCGGGCTGACGCACGACCGCGTGATGACGGTCGCCGGGCACGACTCGACCAACATGAAGGATCGGGTGCCCGCGGTGATGCTGTTCGTGCCGAGCGTCGACGGCATCTCGCACAACCTCAAGGAGTTCACGCGCGACGAGGATCTGCTCGCCGGCGTCGACCACCTCACGGGCGTCGTGCGCCGCCTCGCGGAGGGTGCGCTCGTCGACTGAGGCGCCCGCTCGAGCGAGGGCCCGCCGGTTGAACGCGCCCCCGCCGGTTGAGCGAGCGCAGCGAGTCGAAGCCCCGCGCGGGCCCGCCCGCCGGCGTGGGGCCTCCCTACCAGCCGAAGACGAGGGCCGGGTGGGTGAGCCGCCACCAGAGATCGGGCTCGAGGATGGCCTCGGTGGTGACGACCGGGATCTCCTCG
>NZ_JAIVPF010000037.1:0-27050 GCF_053528595.1 Leucobacter sp.
ACCGCGCTTCGTCCTCGCGCCACAGCGCGAGTTCGGCTCAGAGCCGGGCTGGTGTGAAGAAAAAGCGGGGGTCGGCGGAGCGGCACGAATGCCGACTCCGCCGCGCCCCCGCTGCTCGAGTCATCCTCGAAATGTTCGGACCCGGAGGGTCCTTACTTGATCTCTCCGCCGGCGGCGACGATCCTCTGCTCGGCCGAGCCGGAGACCCTGGCCACCTGCACGACGAGCTTGACCTGCAGGTCGCCGTCGCCCAGCACCTTGACGGGCTGGTTCTTGCGCACGGCGCCCTTGGCCACGAGATCCTCGACGGTCACCTCGCCACCCTGCGGGTACAGCTCCGCGAGCTTGGCGACGTTCACCACCTGGTACTCGGTGCGGAACGGGTTCTTGAAGCCGCGCAGCTTCGGCGTGCGCATGTGCAGCGGCATCTGCCCGCCCTCGAAGCCGGCCTTCACCTGGTAACGGGCCTTGGTGCCCTTGGTGCCGCGACCGGCGGTCTTGCCCTTCGACGCCTCGCCGCGACCCACGCGGGTCTTGGCCTTCTTGGCGCCGGGAGCCGGACGCAGGTGGTGCGCCTTGAGCACCTGCTCGCGCTCCTCGTTCTTCTCGCTCATGCGTCGATCTCCTCAACCTCTACAAGGTGAGCGACCGCGCGCACATACCCACGATTGGCCTGGGTGTCCTCGCGAACGACCGTCTGGCCGATCTTCTTGAGGCCGAGGCTGCGCAGGGTGTCGCGCTGGTTCTGCTTCTCACTGATAACGGACTTCGTCTGCGTAATCCTCAGGCTCTTCGCCATTACGCACCTGCCTTTGCCTTCGCGGCAGCGTCGGCCGCGGCCTTCGCCTCGGCGCGCACGATGCGGGCCGGGGCGACGCGGTCGAAGTCGAGGCCGCGGCGGGCTGCGACGGAGCGGGGCTCCTCGAGCTGCTGCAGCGCCTCGACGGTCGCGTGCACGATGTTCAGGGTGTTCGACGAGCCGAGCGACTTGCTCAGCACGTCGTGGATGCCGGCGCACTCGAGCACGGCGCGGACCGGGCCACCGGCGATAACACCGGTACCGGCGGCAGCCGGACGGAGCAGCACGACGCCGGCTGCGGCCTCGCCCTGCACCGGGTGCGGGATGGTGCTGCCGACGCGGGGCACGCGGAAGAAGTTCTTCTTCGCCTCCTCGACACCCTTGGAGATGGCGAGGGGCACCTCCTTCGCCTTGCCGTAGCCGACACCGACCGTGCCGTTGCCGTCGCCGACCACCACGAGGGCGGTGAAGCTGAAGCGACGGCCGCCCTTGACGACCTTCGAGACGCGGTTGATGGTGACGACGCGCTCGAGGAACTGGCTCTCGCTGCGGTCGCGGCCGCCGCGCTCGCCACGGGTGCCGCGATCGCGGCTGCCGCGGCGCTGCTCACGGGGCTCGTTGCGGTGATCCTGAGCCGGCGCCGAAGCGTCCTGGGTCTCAGTCGCCTCTGCAGACACTTCCTGCTCCTTCGTTTCGTTGCTCACAGGGTCAGCCCCCCTTCGCGAGCGCCATCGGCGATCGCAGCGACACGACCCGCGTACTTGCTGCCGCCGCGGTCGAACACCACGGCCTCGACACCGGCGCTCTTCGCGCGCTCGGCGACGAGCTCGCCGACCTTGCGGGCCTTGGCGGTCTTGTCGCCCTCGAAAGCGCGCAGATCGGCTTCCATGGTGGATGCCGAGGCGACGGTGACGCCCTTCGAGTCGTCGACGATCTGGACGAATACGTGGCGAGCCGAGCGGTTCACCACGAGACGGGGGCGAGCCTCCGTACCGACAATCTTCTTACGCAGGCGGGCGTGGCGGCGCACGCGCGCAGCCGAACGGCCCTTAGCCCGAGACACTGAAGCGGCCATGGGTTACTTACCAGCCTTTCCTGCCTTGCGACGGACGTTCTCGCCCGCGTAGCGAATGCCCTTGCCCTTGTAGGGCTCCGGCTTCTTCAGCTTGCGGATGTTCGCGGCGGCCTCGCCGACCGCCTGCTTCGAGATCCCGCTCACGGTGATCTTGGTGTTGCCCTCGACCGCGAGGGTGATGCCCTCGGGAGCATCGACGTTCACCGGGTGCGAGAAGCCGAGCGCGAGCTCGAGGCCAGTGCCCTTCTGCTGCACGCGGTAGCCCGTGCCGACGACCTCGAGCTGCTTCGAGTAGCCCTCGGTGACACCGATGATGTTGTTGTTGATGAGCGTGCGGGTCAGGCCGTGCAGCGCTCGGGAGTTGCGCTCGTCATCGGGACGGGTGACCAGCACCTGGCCGTCCTCGAGAGCGACGCGGATGGGCTCGGCGACGACGAGCGACAGCTCGCCCTTCGAACCCTTGACCGTGACCTTCTGGCCATCGATCTTGACGTCTACACCACCGGGAACGGTGATGGGAAGCTTACCAATACGTGACATGACGGCTTACCACACGTAGGCGAGGACTTCCCCGCCGACGCCCTTCTGCTCGGCCTCGCGGTCGGTGAGGAGCCCCGAGGAGGTGGACAGGATCGCGATGCCGAGGCCGCCGAGCACGCTCGGGATCTCGGTGGAGCGCGCGTAGACCCGGAGGCCGGGCTTGGAAACGCGCTTGATGCCCTCGATGGAGCGCTCGCGGTTGGGGCCGTACTTCAGCGACATGGTGAGGGTGGTGCCGACGCGTGCCGGCTCGACCTTCCAGTCCTTGATGTAGCCCTCGCGCTTGAGGATCTCAGCGATCCGCTCCTTCAGCTTCGAGCCGGGAAGCGAAACGTCGTCATGATGCGCAGAGTTGGCATTGCGCAGCCGGGTCAGCATATCTGCGACCGGATCAGTCATCGTCATGAGTGACTCTTCTTTCTCGCCTGGTATCACACCCCGTTACACGGAATGCGACCTGGGTGACACACGGATCGGGTGCCCGGGAAACTCCCGGGCACCCTCGCCGCTTGGACTATTCAGTTATTCCGACTTGAAGGGGAAGCCGAGCGCGCGGAGCAGCGCACGACCCTCGTCGTCGGTCCTCGCGGTGGTGACGACGGTGATGTCGAAACCACGCACCCGATCAATCTTATCCTGATCGATCTCGTGGAACACACTCTGCTCGGTCAGACCGAAGGTGTAGTTGCCGTTTCCGTCGAACTGCTTGGCCGAGAGACCGCGGAAATCGCGGATACGGGGCAGTGCGAGGTTGATCAGGCGATCGAGGAACTCCCATGCGCGGTCGCCGCGGAGGGTGACGTGCGCGCCGATGGCCTGGCCCTCGCGCAGCTTGAACTGCGCGATGGACTTGCGGGCCTTGGTCACCATGGGCTTCTGGCCGGTGATCTTGATGAGGTCGGCGATGGCGCCCTCGATCACCTTGCTGTCGCGAGCCGCGTCGCCGACACCGGTGTTCACGACGACCTTGACGACGCCGGGAACCTGCATGATGTTGGCGTAGCTGAACTCCTCGCGCAGCTGCGGAACGATGTCGTTCCGGTACTTCTGCTTGAGACGGGGCTGAACCTTGGTCTCAGTCATTAGAGGTCCTTCCCAGACTTCTTGGCGTAGCGCACGCGAACGGTCTTCTTCTTGCCGTCCTTCTCGACCTCCTCGACGCGGAAGCCGACGCGGGTCGGCTTCTTGGTCTCGGGGTCGACGATGGCGACGTTGGAGACGTGGATCGGGGCCTCGACGGTCTCGATCCCTCCCTCGCGGGTGCCGCGCTCCGACTGACCGACGCGCACGTGCTTGGTGACGTAGTTCACGCCCTCCACCACGATGCGGTCGCTCTCGGACAGCACGTCGATGACGCGCCCCTGCTTGCCCTTGTAGCCGCCGCGCTCCTGCGACGGGCCCGAGATGACCTCGACGAGGTCACCCTTCTTGATCTTTGCGCCCATAGGACTAGATCACCTCCGGTGCGAGCGAGACGATCTTCATGAACCGCTTGTCGCGCAGCTCACGTCCGACCGGCCCGAAGATACGGGTGCCGCGGGGCTCCCCGTCGGCCTTGAGGATGACGGCTGCGTTCTCGTCGAAGCTGATGTACGAGCCATCGGCACGACGAGTCGACTTGCGCGTGCGGACGACGACGGCCTTGACGACGTCGCCCTTCTTCACGTTGCCGCCGGGGATCGCGTCCTTGACGGTCGCGACGATCGTGTCGCCGAGACCGGCGTAGCGACGCTTCGAGCCCCCGAGCACACGGATCGTGAGCAACTCCTTGGCGCCGGTGTTATCGGCGACCTTGAGTCGGGATTCCTGCTGAATCACTTGTTACTCCTTCACTCAGTAAGCGCGGGGCTTACTTCGCCTTCTCGAGGATCTCGACCAGACGCCAGCGCTTGGTGGCGCTCAGCGGGCGGGTCTCATGGATGAGCACGAGATCGCCGATGCCGGCGGTGTTCTGCTCGTCGTGGGCCTTGACCTTGGACGAGCGGCGCATGACCTTGCCGTAGAGCGGGTGCTTCACGCGATCCTCGACCTCGACGACGATGGTCTTGTCCATCTTGTCGCTGACGACGTAGCCGCGGCGGGCCTTACGGTAGCCGCGCTGTTCCTTCTGGACCTCAGCAGCCATGTTCAGGCCTCCTTCGTCTCATCAGCGGCGGCGTCCGCCTGCTCGGTCTTCTTGCTGCTCTTCTTCGCCTTGGCGGGAGCAGGGGCGGCGGCCGGGGTGACCCGGATGCCGAGCTCGCGCTCGCGCAGCACCGTGTAGATGCGAGCGATGTCGCGCTTCACCTGGCGCACGCGGCCGTGGCTCTCCAGCTGACCGGTGGCCGACTGGAAACGAAGGTTGAAGAGCTCGGCCTTGGCCTTCTTGAGCTCCTCGGCCAGACGCTCGTCCTCGAAGGAATCGAGCTCGGTGATGGCCAGTTCTTTGGTACCGATCGCCATTACGCGTCGCCCTCCTCGCGCTTGATAATGCGGGCCTTCAGGGGCAGCTTGTGGATGGCGCGGGTGAGCGCCTCACGAGCGAGCTCCTCGTTGACACCGGCGACCTCGAAGAGGACGCGGCCCGGCTTGACATTGGCCACCCACCACTCGGGCGAGCCCTTACCGGAGCCCATGCGGGTTTCCGCGGGCTTCTTGGTGAGGGGACGATCCGGGTAGATGTTGATCCACACCTTGCCACCGCGCTTGATGTGACGGGTCATCGCGATACGAGCGGACTCGATCTGACGGTTGGTCACGTAGGCGGGCGTGAGGGCCTGGATACCGAACTCACCGAAGGCGACCTTGTTGCCGCCCTTCGACTGACCGCTGCGGCTGGGGTGGTGCTGCTTGCGGTACTTGACTCGACGGGGAATCAGCATGCTTACTTCTCCGCTCCTGCTGCAGCGGGTGCAGCCTCGGCCTGCGCGCCACGGGGCGCGCGGCGACGATCGCCGCGGTCGCGCGACGGCTTCTGGGCCGCCTGCTCGCGAGCGAGTTCCTTGTTGGTGAGATCGCCCTTGTAGATCCAGACCTTCACGCCGATGCGGCCGAAGGTGGTCTTCGCCTCGTAGAAGCCGTAGTCGATGTTCGCGCGCAGGGTGTGCAGCGGCACGCGACCCTCGCGGTAGAACTCCGAACGGCTCATCTCGGCGCCGCCGAGGCGGCCGGAGACCTGGATGCGGATGCCCTTGGCACCCGCGCGCTGCGCGCCCTGCAGGCCCTTGCGCATCGCGCGGCGGAATGCCACGCGAGCGGCGAGCTGCTCGGCGATGCCCTGCGCGACGAGCTGGGCGTCGGCCTCGGGGTTCTTCACCTCGAGGATGTTGAGCTGGATCTGCTTGCCGGTCAGCTTCTCGAGGTCGGCGCGGATGCGCTCGGCCTCGGCGCCGCGGCGGCCGATGACGATGCCGGGACGCGCCGAGTGGATGTCCACGCGGACGCGGTCACGGGTGCGCTCGATCTCGACGCGCGAGACGCCGGCGCGATCGAGCTGCTTCGTCAAGTGCTGGCGGATCTTGATGTCCTCGGCCAGGTAGTCGGCGTAGCGCTGACCCTTCTTGGTCGAGTCCGAGAACCAGCGCGACACGTGGTCGGTGGTGATCCCGAGGCGGAAGCCGTAGGGATGAATCTTCTGGCCCATACCTTAGGCTCCCTTCTTGGCGGCGGCGAGCTCATCGGCCGTCTGCAGGACGACGGTGATGTGGCTGGTGCGCTTGTTGATACGGAATGCGCGGCCCTGTGCACGGGGGCGGAAGCGCTTGAGCGTCGCGCCCTCGTCGACGAAGGCGCGAGCGATGACCAGCTCGTCCTCGTTGAGACGCAGGTTCTCCTTGTCGGCCTTGACGCGCGCATTCGCGATCGCCGAGGCGACGAGCTTGAAAATCGGCTCCGACGCGGCCTGCGGGGCGAACTTCAGGATGGCCAGGGCCTCCTGGGCGTTCTTACCGCGGATCAGGTCAACGACGCGGCGGGCCTTCTGGGGGGTGATGCGGATATGACGCACGCGTGCGATCGACTCCACCATTTCTCTTCCTCCTTCACGTCGCCGCGTCAGCGGCGACGGCCCTTCTTGTCGTCCTTCACGTGACCGCGGAAGGTGCGCGTGGGCGCGAACTCGCCCAGCTTGTGACCGACCATGGTCTCGGTGACGAACACCGGGATGTGCTTGCGACCGTCGTGCACCGCGATCGTGTGACCCAGCATGGCCGGGATGATCATCGAGCGGCGCGACCAGGTCTTGATCACGTTCTTGGTGCCGGCTTCGTTCTGGGCAACCACCTTGTTCAGCAGGTGGTTGTCGACGAAGGGGCCCTTCTTGAGACTACGAGGCATCTTCTACTCTCTCCTACCTGCCGATTAACGCTTCTTGCCGGTCGGTCGGCGACGCACGATGAGCTTGTCGCTTTCCTTGTTCGGATGACGCGTACGGCCTTCCTTCTGACCCCAGGGGCTGACCGGATGACGACCGCCCGAGGTGCGGCCCTCGCCGCCGCCGTGCGGGTGATCCACCGGGTTCATGACGACACCGCGCACGGTCGGGCGGACGCCCTTCCAGCGCATGCGGCCGGCCTTGCCCCAGTTGATGTTCGACTGCTCGGCGTTGCCCACCTCGCCGACGGTGGCGCGGCAGCGCACGTCGACGTTGCGGATCTCGCCCGAGGGCAGACGCAGCTGGGCGTAGGGGCCGTCCTTCGCCACGAGACGCACCGAGGCGCCGGCGGAACGAGCGAGCTTCGCTCCCCCGCCCGGCTTCAGCTCGATCGCGTGGATCACGGTACCGGTGGGGATGTTCTTCAGCGGCAGGTTGTTGCCGGGCTTGATGTCGGCGCCGGCACCCGACTCGACGATGTCGCCCTGCTTCAGCTTGTTCGGCGCGATGATGTAGCGCTTCGTGCCGTCCTCGAAGTGCAGCAGCGCGATGCGCGCCGTGCGGTTCGGGTCGTACTCGATGTGCGCGACCTTGGCGTTCACGCCGTCCTTGTCATTGCGACGGAAGTCGATGACGCGGTACTGGCGCTTGTGGCCACCGCCGATGTGGCGGGTGGTGATGCGGCCCTGGTTGTTGCGGCCGCCCGTCTTGGGGAGCGGACGGAGCAGCGACTTCTCGGGCGTGGAGCGCGTGATCTCTGCGAAATCGGCGACGCTCGAGCCGCGACGACCCGGGGTCGTCGGCTTGTACTTGCGAATAGCCATGTTGTGTTCCTCTTCGCCCCTTCTACAGCGCAGCCGTGAAGATGTCGATGGAGCCCGACTTCAGCGTGACGATGGCGCGCTTGGTGTCCTTGCGCTTGCCCATGCCAAACTTCGTGCGGCGGGTCTTGCCCTTGCGATTCAGCGTGTTGATCTTGGCGACCTTCACGTTGAACACCCGCTCGATCGCGAGCTTGATCTCGGTCTTCGAAGCGGTCGGCTGCACCTCGAAGGTGTACTGGCCGTTCGAGTCGATGAGGCCGTAGCTCTTCTCGGAGACGATGGGGCGGATGATGACGTCGTGTGCGGACTTGTTCGAGCTCACTTCGTGACCTCCTGAGCGGTGTTGGTGTCAACCGTACGACCGCCGACGAATGCGTCGAAGGCCGCCTTGGTGAAGACGAGATCGTCGCTGACGACCACGTCGTAGGCGTTGAGCTGATCCTGGAACAGCACGTGCACCTGCTGCAGGTTGCGCACGCTGAGCGCGGTGACCTCGTCCTCGCGGTCGACGACCACGAGCACGCGCTTGCCCGGCGCGACCGAGGCGAGGAACTCGCGAGCGGTCTTGGTGCTGGGCTTGTCGCCGATGCCGAACGACTCGACGACGTGCAGGCGGTTCGCGCGAGCGCGGTCCGAGAGCACACCGCGGAGAGCCGCGGCGATCATCTTCTTGGGGGTGCGCTGAGCGTAGTCGCGCGGCACGGGGCCGTGCACGACGCCGCCGCCGCGGTGCTCGGGAGCACGCACCGAACCCTGACGGGCGCGGCCGGTGCCCTTCTGCTTGAACGGCTTGACGCCCGAACCGGAGACCTCGCCGCGGTTCTTGGTCTTGTGCGTACCCTGACGCGCAGCGGCGAGCTGAGCGGTGACCACCTGGTGGATCAGCGGGACGTTGGTCTCGACGGCGAAGATCGACTCGGGAAGGTCGACCGACCCGGCCTTCTTACCCTTGGCGTCGAGCACCTCGAGCTTGGTAGCGGTAGCCATGAACTACGCCCCCTTCACTGCGTTGCGAACGAAAACGAGACGACCGCGAGCACCGGGGACCGCACCCTTGACCAGGATGAGACCCTTCTCGGCGTCGATCGCCTGCACGGTCAGGTTCTGCACGGTGACGCGCTCGCCACCCATGCGACCCGCCATGCGCTGCCCCTTGAACACGCGACCGGGGGTCGCGGCGCCGCCGATCGAGCCCGGCTTGCGGTGGTTGCGGTGAGCACCGTGCGAGGCGGAGACGCCCTTGAAGTTGTGGCGCTTCATGGTGCCCGCGAAGCCCTTGCCCTTCGAGGTGCCCACGACGTCGATCTTCTGACCGGCTTCGAAGGTGCCGTCGACGGTGAGCTCCTGGCCCAGCGCGTACTCCGCGGCGTCCGACGTGCGCACCTCGGTGAGGTGGCGGCGCGGGGTGACCCCGGCCTTCTCGAAGTGGCCGGCGGTCGGCTTGTTCACCTTGCGGGGATCGATCTGACCCGCGGCGATCTGCACGGCGCTGTAGCCGTCGACCTCGGGGGTGCGGATCTGGGTGACCACGTTGGGGGCCACCTCGATAACGGTCACGGGAACGATCTTGCCGTTCTCGTCCCACACCTGCGTCATACCGAGCTTGGTGCCCAGAAGACCCTTCACGTTACGTACTGCTGACATGTCCGGATCCCCCCTTAGAGCTTGATCTCGATGTTGACGTCGGCCGGCAGATCGAGACGCATGAGCGAATCGACGGCCTTCGGGGTGGGATCGACGATGTCGATCAGGCGCTTGTGCGTGCGCTTCTCGAAGTGCTCGCGGCTGTCCTTGTACTTGTGGGGCGAACGGATCACGGCGATCACGTTCTTCTCCGTGGGGAGCGGCACGGGGCCGATCACGGTCGCACCCGCGCGGGTCACCGTGTCGACGATCTTGCGTGCGGAGCTGTCGATGACCTCGTGGTCATACGACTTCAGTCGGATGCGGATCTTCTGTCCCGCCATGTGACTCTCTACTTTCTACTTGCGTCGTACCGTCAGCCCCGTTCATCGAACTCGTCGAGATGATCGGGGCAATCGGCATTGGACGTCTTGCGTACCAGCGCCCTGGCAGTGAGGTGCCGATGGGGCACCACGTGCTGGGTCTCTGTTCACCTGTCAAAACGCGCTTTCGCACGGCCCCGCACACACGAAGACGGCCGGACTCGCGTCTGGCCGCCGACTGGCGTGCGGGAGTTGTTCGCTACCCGCGGCCTAGCCCGGACCCCGGGGAACCGGGGCGGCTATGCACTGCCTGGCAGTGACCGCACCGAAGCGCGGAGTACTGAACCTGTCTATTCTCGCACGCCCACCCGCTTCGATGCAACCCGGGCGTGTCGCGGCCCGCCCGCGCGCCGCCCCGCCCACCGGAAACACGAAAAAGTATCTTGACGTCGAGATACTTTTGATGTGTAATTTAGGTGAACCTAAGTTTCATCCGATGATTGGGAGAAGATGACTGAATCACAAGATCTCGCCCGTTTCGTCTCGGAGGCGAGCTGGGAGCAGCTGAGCCCCGAGGCGCTCGACCAGCTGAGGATCCGAGTGCTCGACACCCTCGGCGTCGCCATCGGCGCCCTCGACGCCGAACCGATCGTCGCGATCCGGGGCCTCCTCGACGATCTCGGCGGAACGCCGACCGCGACCCTGATCGGCGGCGGCCGCACCAGCCCCGAACGGGCGGCGTTCTTCAACAGCGCGCTGAGCCGCTACCTCGACTTCATGGATTCCTATCTGGCCAAGGGCGAGACCAACCACCCGTCCGACAACCTGGGAGCGGTGCTCGCGGCCGCCGAGAGCGTCGACGCATCGGGCGCCGAGTTCCTCACCGCATTCGCGGTGGCCTATCAGGTGCACACCCGACTGTCCGACGTCGCCCCGGTGCGCGCCAAGGGATTCGACCACACCACCCAGGGCGCGTTCGCGGCCGCCGCCGCGGCGGCCAAGGCGATGCGGCTGCCCGCCGAGCAGATCGCGAACGCCATCGCGATCGCCGGCACCGCGAACGTCGCGCTGCGCGTCACCCGCACGGGCAATCTGAGCAACTGGAAGGGCCTCGCCTATCCGCACGTCTCGAAGGAGGGCACCTTCGCCGCGCTGCTGGCGTCGCGCGGGATCACCGGCCCCGAGGAGGTCTTCGAGGGGAACAAGGGGTTCAAGGACTCGATCGCGGGGCCGTTCGAGATCGACTGGTCGCGGGAGGATCTCGAGAGCGTCCTCCGCACGATCATCAAGAAGCACAACGCCGAGATCCACTCGCAGTCGGCCCTCGACGCCGCGCAGGACATCCGGGCGCAGGACGGGTTCAACGTCCGCGCCATCGAGCGGATCCGCCTCGACACCTTCGACGTCGCCTTCTCCATCATCGGCGGCGGCGAGGAGGGCAGCAAGCGCCTGGTGCGCACGAAGGAGGAGGCCGACCACTCGCTGCCGTGGATGCTCGCCGTCGTGCTGCTCGACGGCCGCCTGACCCCGGCGCAGTACGATCCCGAGCGGATCGTCGCGGAGGACGTGCAGAGCCTCATGACGAAGATCGAGATCTCCCCGAGGGACGAGTTCTCCGCTCGCTTCCCGGAGCAGATGCCCGCGGATCTCGAGATCACGCTCGCGGACGGCACCACGTTCCGCTCCTCGCAGGACAGCTACCACGGCTTCCACGACCACCCGCTCGACTGGGAGGCCGCCCGGGTCAAGTTCGACTCGCTCGCGGCCCCCTTCGCCGACGACTCCCTGCGCGACGAGATCGCGGAGATCGTGCGCACCATCGAGACCCGGCCCGTCTCCGAGCTGACCGCCGCGCTCGCCCGCGTCTCCCCCGTTCGCCGCTGACGACCGCAGACCCACCCGAGAGAAAGGCAACACCATGAGCAACGCAGTTCCGCACGACGTCTCCTTCAACTTCGTGCCCCGCGCGTACCGGCCCGAGAAGCCCCGCAGCTTCGGCGTGACCGAGATCCGCGCGCCCTACTACGCCACGTTCGGCACCCGCCACCTGCAGGACGTCTTCGACGTCGCCGGCCAGTGGGTCGACGGCATCAAATGGGCTGGGGGTTCGTTCTCCCTCGTGCCCACCGAGCAGGTGCGCGCGTTCAGCGACATCGCCCACGAGCACGGCGCCTACGTCTCCTCGGGCGGCTGGATCGAGACCGTGCTGCGCTACGGCGACGAGGCCGTCGATCACTACCTCCGGGAGGCGAAGGAGGTCGGCTTCGACGTCATCGAGATCTCGACGGGCTTCATCATGCTCAACACCTCCGGCCTGCTGCGCCTGGTGGAGAAGGTGGTGCAGGCCGGGCTCAAGGCCAAGCCCGAGCTCGGACTCCAGATCGGCTCCGGCGGCGACTCGAGCGAGGCCGAGCTGGCCGCCGAGAGCAAGAAGGACATCGGCGATCTCATCGATCGCGGCAGGAGGGCCCTCGACGCCGGCGCCTCGATCATCATGATCGAGTCGGAGGGCATCACCGAGAACGTCACCGAGTGGGACACGGGGGCCGCGGCCTCCATCATCAACGGGCTCGGCCTGGAAAACGTGATGTTCGAGGCCGCCGACGGCCCGGTCTTCGAGTGGTACGTCAAGAACTACGGCAACGAGGTCAACCTCTTCGTCGATCACAGCCAGATCCTGCAGCTCGAGGGTCTGCGGCAGAACGTCTGGGGCAACAAGAGCACCTGGGGACGGGTGATCAACCCCGCGCCGTGATCCGGGCCAGGCGGTGCCCTCGGCGCGCGGTCGTGCGCCGAGGGCACCGCCTGTTCGACTCTCGCACGCGCTGCGCATCGCACGTGCGGGATCCGTCCGAACCGGCGGTGGGCGCCGGAGAACGGAATGGCCTCGGCCCGCAGAGCTCGTCGGCTGGAGCGCTCGGCCCGACGGGCTCAGCGGGCGGGAAGCAGGCGCGGCAGGAGCAGGTAGAGCGCCAGCACGGCGAGGCCGCCCGCGAGCAGGGCCAGGGTGCCGAGGAGGTTCGTGAAGAGCGAGCCCAGGCCGAGCAGGGAGGCGAGCAGCGTGCACCCCGCGGCCATGGCCGACGCCTGCACGTGCGAGTACCCCATCTGCTGGATGCGCTGGTAGGTGTGCTCCTTGTGCGGCTCGTCCCACCGCTTGCCGGCGCGCACGCGCTTCACCAGCGTCACGCCCACGTCGCCGAAGTAGACGACCATCGGCCCGATCGCGGCCAGCAGCGGCACCCCGTCCGCGAACGCGGCGAAGCTGATGACGGCGGTCGCTCCCCCGAGCAGATAGCTGCCCACGTCGCCGAGGAAGGCCCCCGGCCTCGTGAGGTTCCAGGGCAGGAAGCCCGCGAACCCCGTCGCCAGCACGATCCCCGCGACGGACAGCCAGCTCGTGCCGAGCAGCCAGCCGGCCGACGCGAACGCGGCGCCCGCGATCACGCCGTGGAAGCCGCTGATGCCGTTGAGCCCGTCCATGAAGTTGGCGACGTTGATGTAGCTCGAGATGAAGAGGATCCCGTACACGGCGAGCAGGATCAGCGCCCACCAGGGCGCCTCCGGCACGTCGATCCCGAGCCGCCATCCGAACGCGGCGCCCCCCGGCCCGCGGTGCGCGATCGCGAGCAGCGCGATGGACGAGATCGCCGCGATCCCGAGCAGGATCCCGCTGCGCACCGGCACGCTCAGGCCCTTGAGATCCTCGCGCAGCCCGAGCAGGCCGGCTGCCAGCGATCCCGCGCCGACGGCCAGCAGGAAGCCCCACCCGGGATCCGCGGGCGCGCTCACGAGCGCGAGCGCGGTCACGAGCGAGCCGCCGCACGCCATCGCGATCAGCACCGCGAGGCCGAGGCCGCGCAGCACCGGCCGCTCGTGCGAGGAGCGCTCGTTGGGCACGTCCATGATGCCCAGCCGCATCAGCAGCGGCTTGACCGCGAAGGGCAGCGCGAGGCTCAGCCCGAGCGTCAGCACTCCCCCGAACACCCCGAGGAACAGCGCGCTCACTGCACCCGCTCCTCGGCGGCCTTGGTCAGGTTCATCCGAGCGACCCAGCCCTCGTGATCCAGCACCTCGGGAGAGATCGTGTCGACGTGCGCGTGCGCGATCTTCGGGTGGAAGGGGCGCTCATCGCCCTCCCCGTCGCCCACCAGCTCCTCGTGCAGCTTCTCGCCGTGCCGCAGGCCGGTGAACACGATCTCGACGTCCTTGCCCGACTGCGCGATCATGCGCTTGGCCACGTCGAGGATCAGCACCGGCTCGCCCATGTCGAGGATCAGCACCTCGCCCCGGCGCCCGATGCCGCCGGCCTGCACCACGAGCTGACAGGCCTCGGGGATCGTCATGAAGTAGCGCGTCACCTCGGGGTGGGTGACCGTGATGGGGCCTCCCGCCTCGATCAGCTTGCGGAAGGTCGGCAGCATCGACCCCCGACTGCCGATGACGTTGCCGAAGCGCACCGAGAGGTAGCGCTGTCCGGTGCGCTCCGCCATCCAGGCGGTCAGCTTCTCGGCGACGCGCTTGGAGTGGCCGAGTACGCTCGTGGGATTCGCCGCCTTGTCCGTGGAGATGTTCACGAAGGTGCTCACGTTCGCCGCCTCGGCGGCGCGGAGCACGTTGAGCGTACCGAGCACATTGGTCTTCCAGGCCTCGTCGGGGTACTGCTCGAGCATCGGCAGGTGCTTGAGGGCCGCCGCGTGGAACACCACCTCGGGCCGGCGCTCGGTGAAGATCCGCGTCAGCGTCGCCTCGTCCCGGATGTCGGCCAGCACCACGTCGTTCGTGTCGAGCAGCCCGTGCCCGCTGATGGAGAGCTGGCTCTCCTGCAGTGCGGTCTCGTCGCGATCCAGCATGATCAGCTCGCGCGGGGCGAAGCGCGCCAGCTGCCGGCAGAGCTCCGATCCGATCGATCCCCCGGCCCCCGTGACCAGCACGCGCTTGTCCTGCAGGTACTCCGCGATCGACTCGGTCTCGAGCCGCACGGGGTGGCGACCGATGAGGTCCTCGATCGAGAGCTCGCGCACGTTGGAGATGACCGAGGCGTTCTGCAGGATCTGCTCGAGCGGCGGCAGCACCATCGCGGTCATGCCCGCCCGGTCCGCGGCCTCGTCGACCCGGCGCATCAGCGCGGTGTCCGCGTCTCCGATGCACACGATGAGCCTGGTGGCGCGGGTCTCGCGGGCGATCCGCCGCAGGTCCTCGAGCGAGCCGAGCACCCGCACGCCGCGCACCTCCTGGTGCCGCTTGACGGGATCGTCGTCGATGAACCCCACCGGGAGTGCGGAGCCCTTCGCGTCGGTGAGCAGGCGCTTCGCGGTCTGCACGCCGAGGTAGCCGGCGCCGTAGAGCAGCGTGCGCTCGGCCTCATCGCCGGGCTTGAGCTGCCGCTCGTTGTAGAGACGGTAGACGTAGCGCGCCACGCCCATGAGGCTGAAGGTGATGGGGGCCGCGATGATCAGCGTGCTGCGCGGAATGCCGTTGCCGTATCCGATGAGATAGGCGAACACCCACGCGACCACCATCACCGCGGTGATGTCGAGCACGAGCGCCCGCACCTCGTCGAAGCTGCCCACCTCGTAGCGGTTGCGATACAGCCAGAACAGCCAGCCGGCGATCAGCTGCAGCGCGATCGTGACGCCGATCACCGCGAGTGTCCACCCCGGGTGGATGCGGGAGAGGTTGAAGTCGAAGCGCAGCACCAGTGCCGCGAGGATCCCGATCGCCCAGGCCGCGGCATCGAGCAGGAACAGCAGCCCGTACTGGCGTGCGAAGTGGGCGATACGCGCTCCGACGGTCTGCGGCACTCGGCCTCCCTCGCTCCCTGGACACATCGACCCCGGCCGGGGTCCCCTTCGAGGATACCGCCCGCGCGGGCGCCCGCCGCCAGCCCGCGCCGTTCGCCCGGCCCGCAGCCGTTCGCCCCGTCCGCGCCCGCAGACGCGAAGAACCCCCGGGATCGCTCCCGGGGGTTCTTCGGCGAATCGCTTCGCGGAGTCTGTTCAGACTTACTCGACGACCTTGGTCACCGTGCCGGCGCCGACGGTGCGGCCGCCCTCGCGGATCGCGAAGCCGAGGCCCTCCTCCATGGCGATCGGCTGGATCAGCTCGACCGTCATGTCGGTGGTGTCGCCGGGCATGACCATCGGCTTGTCCTCGGGCAGGGTGATGACACCGGTCACGTCAGTCGTACGGAAGTAGAACTGCGGACGGTAGTTCGTCTCGAACGGGTTGTGGCGGCCGCCCTCTTCCTTCTTGAGGATGTAGGCGGTGCCCTCGAACTTGGTGTGCGGGGTGATCGAACCGGGCTCGACCACGACCTGACCGCGCTCGACCTCTTCGCGCTTGGTGCCGCGGAGGAGGAGACCGCAGTTCTCGCCGGCCCAGGCCTCGTCGAGCTGCTTGTGGAACATCTCGATGCCGGTGACGGTGGTCTTCTGCGTCGGGCGCAGACCCACGATCTCGACCTCGGAGTTGATCTTCAGCGTGCCGCGCTCGGCGCGGCCGGTGACCACGGTGCCGCGGCCGGTGATGGTGAAGACGTCCTCGACGGGCATGAGGAACGGCTTGTCCTTGTCACGCACGGGATCGGGGATCGAATCGTCGACGGCCTCCATGAGCTCGAGAACGGAGTTGACCCACTTCTCGTTGCCCTGCAGTGCCTCGTAGCCCGAGACGCGGACCACGGGGACGTCGTCGCCCGGGTAGCCGTGCTTGGAGAGCTCCTCGCGGACCTCCATCTCGACGAGCTCGAGGATCTCCTCGTCGTCGACCATGTCGCTCTTGTTGAGCGCGACGAGCAGGTAGGGAACGCCGACCTGCTTGGCGAGCAGGATGTGCTCCTTGGTCTGGGCCATCATGCCGTCGGTGGCGGCGACCACGAGGATCGCGCCGTCCATCTGAGCGGCACCGGTGATCATGTTCTTGATGTAGTCGGCGTGACCGGGGGCATCAACGTGAGCGTAGTGACGCTTCGGGGTCTCGTACTCGACGTGCGAGATGTTGATGGTGATGCCGCGCTGGCGCTCCTCCGGAGCCGAGTCGATCGTGTCGAAGTCGCGCTGGACGTTGGTGTCCGACGGGTACTTGTCGGCAAGCGTCTTCGAGATCGCCGCGGTAAGGGTGGTCTTACCGTGGTCGACGTGACCGATCGTTCCGATGTTCACGTGCGGCTTGGTCCGCTCGAACTTGGCCTTCGCCACTATGGTCCTCCTCAGGACGTCGAGTACCCTCCCCCTTCGACGGTTTCGAAGGGCACGAGTACGGGGTGTGTACTTATGTTACAAGCTCAGGTCTGTGATCGCGACTTGAGCGGTGCGGCCGGCGGCGGACGATGCCCGCCGCCGGCCTCCGGGCGGGTTTACTCGCCCTTAGCCTTCTGAACGATCTCATCGGCCACGGCCTTCGGAACCTCCGCGTAGGAGTCGAAGGTCATCGAGAACACCGCGCGACCGCTGGTCTTCGACCGCAGATCGCCGATGTACCCGAACATCTCGGAGAGCGGCACGAGTGCGCGCACGACCTTGACGCCGCTGGCGTCCTCCATCGACTGGATCTGTCCGCGACGGGAGTTCAGGTCGCCGATGACGTCGCCCATGTACTCCTCGGGAGTACGCACCTCGACCGCCATGAGCGGCTCGAGAATCACGGGCTGCGCCAGGCGCGCGGCCTCCTTGAAGGCCATCGAACCGGCGATCTTGAACGCCATCTCCGAGGAGTCGACGTCGTGGTACTGGCCGTCGAGCAGGGTCGCCTTGACGTTGACCACCGGGAACCCGGCGAGGATGCCGTACTGCATGGCGTCCTGGATGCCCGCGTCGACCGAGGGGATGTACTCGCGCGGCACGCGGCCGCCGGTCACCTTGTCCTCGAACTCGTAGGTCTTGTCGCTGTTCTCTTCGACCTCGAGCGGCGCGAGCGCGATCTGCACCTTCGCGAACTGACCGGAGCCGCCGGTCTGCTTCTTGTGGGTGTAGTCGTACTTCGGCACCTCGCGACGGATCGTCTCGCGGTAGGCCACCTGGGGCTTGCCCACGTTGGCCTCGACCTTGAACTCGCGCTTCATGCGATCCACGAGGATGTCGAGGTGCAGCTCGCCCATGCCGGCGATCACGGTCTGGCCGGTCTCGGCGTTGAGGCTCACGCGGAACGTGGGGTCCTCTTCGGCGAGCTTCTGGATGGCGACGCCGAGCTTCTCCTGGTCGCCCTTGGTCTTGGGCTCGATCGCCACCTCGATCACGGGCTCCGGGAAGGTCATCGACTCGAGCACGACCTGGTTGTCGGGATCGCTCAGGGTGTCACCGGTGGTGGTGTCCTTGAGGCCGATCACGGCGTAGATGTTGCCCGCGGTGAGCTCGTCGACCGGGTTCTCCTTGTTGGCGTGCATCTGGAAGATCTTGCCGATGCGCTCCTTCTTGCCCTTGGTCGAGTTGACGACCTGGGCGCCCGACTCCACGTGGCCCGAGTAGACGCGCACGTAGGTGAGGCGGCCGAAGAACGGGTGCACGGCGATCTTGAACGCGAGCGCCGAGAACGGCTGGTCGGCCGAGGGCTTGCGCTCGATGACCACCGACTCGTCGCGCGGGTCGTGCGCCTCGATGGCGCCCACGTCGAGCGGGTTCGGCAGGAAGTCGACGACCGCGTCGAGCATCGGCTGGATGCCGCGGTTCTTGAACGCCGAGCCGCAGTAGACGGGGTAGATCTCGTTGTTCACGACCATCTTGCGGATGCCGGCCTTGAGCTCGTCGATCGTGAGCTCCTCGCCGCCGAAGAACTTCTCGAGCAGCGCGTCGTCGGTCTCGGCGACCGTCTCCACGAGCTGCGCGCGGTACTCCTCGGCCTTGGCCTGGAGCTCGGCGGGGATCTCCTGGGTCTCGTAGTTGGCGCCCAGGGTCACGTCGCCCTTGGCGTCGCCCTCCCAGACGAACGCCTTCATCGAGAGCAGGTCGACGACGCCGATGAAGTCGCTCTCCGAGCCGATCGGCAGCTGCATCACGAGCGGCTTCGCACCGAGACGGCTGATGATGGTGTCGACCGTGAAGTAGAAGTCGGCGCCCATCTTGTCCATCTTGTTGACGAAGCAGATGCGGGGCACGCCGTACTTGTCGGCCTGACGCCACACGGTCTCCGACTGGGGCTCGACGCCCTCCTTGCCGTCGAACACCGCGACGGCGCCGTCGAGCACGCGCAGCGAGCGCTCCACCTCGACGGTGAAGTCGACGTGACCGGGGGTGTCGATGATGTTGATCTGGTTCTGGTTCCAGAAGCAGGTCACCGCGGCGCTGGTGATCGTGATGCCGCGTTCCTTCTCCTGCTCCATCCAGTCGGTGGTCGAAGCGCCGTCGTGGGTCTCGCCCAGCTTGTGGTTGACACCCGTGTAGAACAGGATGCGCTCGGTGGTGGTGGTCTTGCCGGCATCGATGTGGGCCATGATGCCGATGTTGCGGACCTTGCTCAGGTCGGTGAGCACGTCTTGTGCCACAGGGGTCTCCTCCGGTGTGGGATGGGAAGTGTATGCGGTGCGGGAGCGGGCCCGCACCCGCCGTCATCCTGCGCGCGTGAAACGCTGTGAGAGAAACGCGTCAGCGCTTCTCGCGTTTCACGGTGGCCCGGTGCGGGCCACGCGAGTCGCAGGATCTCGCCCTCGACGTCGCGAGGGGTCGGGACCTGCGACTCCGGCCGCGAGCGGCCTCCGCGCAGGATGACGGGTGGAGCGGATGACTACCAGCGGTAGTGAGCGAACGCGCGGTTCGACTCGGCCATCTTGTGCGTGTCCTCACGACGCTTCACAGCGGCGCCGAGGCCGTTGGACGCGTCGAGGATCTCGTTGGTGAGACGATCGGTCATCGTGTTCTCACGACGAGCCTTCGCGTAGCTGGTCAGCCAGCGCAGCGCGAGCGTGTTCGCGCGGTGCGGCTTGACCTCGACGGGCACCTGGTAGGTGCTGCCGCCGACCCGGCGCGAGCGGACCTCGAGGGTGGGGCGCACGTTGTCGAGCGCCTTCTTGAGGACCGTCACGGCATCCTGGCCGGACTTCTCGGCCACGTTCTCGAGAGCACCGTAGACGATGCGCTCGGCGAGGCCCTTCTTGCCGTCGAGCAGGATCTTGTTGACCAGCTGGCTCACCACGGGCGAGCCGTAGACGGGATCGGCGACGACCGGGCGCTTCGGAGCAGGACCTTTACGGGGCATTACTTCACCTTCTTTGCACCGTAGCGGCTGCGAGCCTGCTGACGGTCCTTGACCGCCTGCGTGTCGAGCGCGCCGCGCACGATCTTGTAACGGACACCGGGGAGGTCCTTGACACGACCACCGCGCACGAGCACCAGCGAGTGCTCCTGCAGGTTGTGGCCCTCGCCCGGGATGTAGGCGGTGACCTCGGTGCCGTTGCGGAGCTTCACACGAGCGACCTTGCGCATCGCCGAGTTCGGCTTCTTGGGCGTGGTGGTGTAGACACGGGTGCAGACCCCGGCCTGCTGCGGGTTCGCCTTCAGGGCGGGCGCCTTGGTCTTGGAGACCTTCGGCGTACGGCCCTTGCGAACCAGCTGCTGAATAGTAGGCACTGATTCTCCTCATTCGTCCTGCACGGTGACAGGAATGCTTTCATGGTCAAGCATGTGCGACGGCTTGCGCGGCCGCGGAGCTGCTGTCGCCCGCCCCGCGCGAACGAGGTGCGGAGGACCGAGTGCAGCTATGCCGTGGGGGTGTCAGCCCTGGGGGCGAGTGACCCTCGGCGGGCTCCCCCGATCGGCGTCGTGCGGGCACGACTCAATACGCTGGAGCACACCAAACATCAACTCTACGCGTTGACGTAACAGAGCGCAAGACAGGGAACGGGTGCGAGTGCCTTCCATCGCCCGGGCGGGCCCCGCCTACTGCGGCGGCTCGAGGTTGCGGCTGAGCTCGTCGAGCATCGCCCTGATCTGCGGCTCCACGAAGCGCTGGATCGCCGCCTCGACGCGGGGCCGGTGCGTCACGAGCGCGAAGCACACCTCCCGGCCCGCCTCCTCGGCGCAGCGGTCGGCCAGCTCGATCTCGCGGCGCAACCGCTGCTTCTCCTCCGCGCTGAGCGGCGGGCGCGGCAGCGGAGGCTCGGGGCGGGTCTCCTCCGCGAGCCCCGCGAGGGTGAAGAGGAACGGCTGCCCGCCGTCGTCCGGTTCGGGATCCGGATCGAGCCCCTCGTACTCGGGCGCGAGCCCGGCTGCGGGATCGTATCCGCCGCTCTGCCACATCTCCGCGCCCGTGAGCTCGGCGTGCAGCGCCGGCAGCTCCTGCTCCGTGAACTCGTCCACCCGCCGGTCGATGATGCGCTGCATGCGGGACACCAGCGCGTGGGTCACCTGGTGCGGGACGTCGCTCGTGAGCCCCGCGGCCGCGAGCAGCGGGGAGCCCGTGCATCTGCGGCACAGCCGGGCGCGCCCGCGGTGCGTGCCGGGAGACCAGCCCGGCAGCCATCGCAGCCAGGCGTCGACCGCTGCGTCGACCCGAGTCTCGATCGTGCCCGCCACGATCACCGCTCCCACCGGTCCGGACCGTCGCCGGCCGGGTCTTCGGGGTCGTCGGAGCCGCGCGGCCCGCCGTCGCGCCATGGGTCCTCGTCGCCGATGGCCCAGTCGGGTCCGGGCTCCCCCCGGCGCTCCCACGGCCACTTCGGCACCGGGCGATCGGTGTAGACGCGGCGCGCGAGCACCGCCCAGAAGAGCAGCGAGGCGAGTCCGCAGACGGGTGCGAGCAGGGCCGCGAAGGGGCTCACCCAGGTCTCGTCGATCGAGAGCCCGGCGAGGGTGCCGCCGAGGCACCACAGCAGGTAGGCGCCGCCGGCGATCGCGATCAGCAGGCCCCACGCCGGGGACTTCCTGCCGCGCAGCAGCACCAGCGCCTGCTGCCACATCGTGGCGCCGAGCAGCGCGAGCACGACGAGCACGAGCACCGGCGCGACCCATCGCGGCACCCCGTCGCTGGAGATCGGATCGCGCTGCAGCGTCAGCGCGAGCAGCCCCCAGCTCGCGATGAGCAGGGCGGCCGCCACGATGACGGCGGCCAGGATCAGGCCCCCGACGTATCCGCGAGTCACCTCGCGACGGGAGCCGGAGCTCATGGCCGCTTCGCCTGCACTTCCGCGAGCGCCGCCTCGTACTCGGCGAGCGCCTCGGCGTTGCGACGCTTCATCCGGCGGCCGCGCGCTCCGATCCACGCGCCGAACCAGACCGTCGCCTCGCGCGCGACGATGCCGGCGGCGATCGCGGGCACCGCCAGTCCGAAGGTGTCGGCCAGGGCGATCGGCGCCCGCTCGAACAGGGCGCGCACCCCGTCGGCGGAGGCGGCGTATCCCGCGGTGGCCGCGACCCAGACGAGGGCGCCGACCAGGAAGCCGCCGAGCACGTAGGCCCACCAGCCGGCCCGCCCCACGATCAGCACGAGCAGGATCAGGCCGAGCAGGAACGCTCCGACCGCCGCGGCGAAGCCCCACGAGAGCACGTAGCTCAGCAGGCCGTCCACGAACTGGGAGGGTGCGAGGCCGGGAGCCAGCCACAGCGCGAGCACGCCGGCGTAGACCGCCGCGAAGCCGAGGGTGCCGAGCAGCGCGATGAGCACGCCGGCGCCGCGATTGCCCTTGATCTCGGGGGGCATCGGGGTCTGCATGTAGAGCGCCGCCATGGGATGGTCGGAGCTGATGCGGATCTCGCCGTCGCGCACGGGCGGCTCGTTCACCGCGGCCGCGCTCGGCAGCTCGTCGAGCGTGAGCACCCGGGCGGGCTCCTCCGCGGGAACGTCGAGGTTGAGCTGGGTATCGACCTCGGAGATGGCCTGACGGCGCGCCAGCTCAGCGCCCTCGGGATCCTGCACCGCTCCCTGCGGGGCCTCCACGACCAGCGGCGCCTCCTCCTCGGCGGGGGGCTCGATCGCCTCGTCCTGCGCGGCGTCGGCCTCGACGCCGGCGCCCCGCGAACGTTCGACGGCCTCGAGCACCTCGGTACGGCTGGCCTCCGTCTCCTCGACGGGGGCGCCCGGATTGCCCGGGGTCTCCGGAGTCTCCGCGGCTCTCGACGCGGGGGTCTCGCGGTCCTCGCTCATGGCTTCACCTCTCGTAGCGGCGCGGTGTGCTCGTTGCAGAGCACCATACTTCATCGTCACACTACAAGCCGCCGCCGACAATCCCTCGCTCCCGCGCGCGGCACGGCGCAAAAAAGGGCGCCCGTGCCGAAGCACGGGCGCCCTTTCCGAGCTGGATCCTGCGGCTGCGCTCGCTCCCCGCAGGATGATGCCGGGGCTATCGCCCCGGCATCAGCTGTAGTTGCCCGGGTTGAACTCGTCGGCCGTGAAGCTGTCGAAGTCCACGAACGACAGGTCGTTCTCGTCGAAGGTGCCCTCGGTCGCGAACAGGCGGTTCGGGTAGCGCTCCGCCTTCGCCTCCTCGGTCGCCTCGACCTCGACGTCTCGGTAGGTGCTCAGGCCGGTGCCGGCCGGGATGAGCTTACCGATGATGACGTTCTCCTTGAGGCCGATGAGCGGATCCTTCGATCCCTCCATCGCCGCCTGCGTGAGCACGCGGGTGGTCTCCTGGAAGGAGGCCGCCGACAGCCACGACTCGGTCGCCAGCGAGGCCTTGGTGATGCCCATGACCTCGTGGCGGGCGGTCGCCGCGCGCTTGCCCTCGAGCAGCGCCTCGCGGTTGATGCGCTGGTAGCGGGAGCGATCCACGAGCTCGCCCGGGAGCAGCTCGGTCTCGCCGTGATCCACCACGGTCACCTTGCGCAGCATCTGGCGCACGATCACCTCGATGTGCTTGTCGTGGATCGGCACGCCCTGCGAGCGGTAGACGCCCTGCACGCCCTCGACGAGGTACTTCTGCACCGCGCGCTCGCCGGGGATGTGCTTGCCGCTCTCGGTGGAGCCGACCTGGAGGATGTCCTTCGGGTCGAGCGTGCCCGCGAGGAACGGCTGGCCGAGCTCGACGTGATCGCCGTCATCCACCAGCAGCGTGGCGCGCTTCAGCACGGGGTACGCCTTCTCCTCGGTGCCGTCGTCCGGCGTGAGGAGGATGCGACGGCTCTTCTCCGTGTCCTCGATCGTGACCCGACCGGCGGCCTCGGCGATGGGCGACGCACCCTTGGGGGTACGGGCCTCGAAGAGCTCCTGCACGCGGGGCAGACCCTGCGTGATGTCGTCGGCCGAGGCCGAACCACCGGTGTGGAAGGTGCGCATCGTGAGCTGCGTGCCCGGCTCGCCGATCGACTGCGCGGCGATGATGCCGACGGCCTCGCCGATGTCGACGCGCTGGCCCGTGGCGAGCGAGCGACCGTAGCAGGTGGCGCAGACGCCGACGGCGGACTCGCAGGTGAGCACGGAGCGCACCTTGATCTCGGTCACGCCGGCACCGACGAGCTTGTCGATGAGCACGTCGCCCACGTCCTCGCCCGCGGTCGCGACCACGGTGCCGTCGGGCGCTGCGGCGTCGGCCGCGAGCGTGCGGGCGTACACCGAGTTCTCGACGTTCTCATCGCGCACGAGCACGCCGTTGGCGTCGCTCTCGGCGATCACCAGGTCGAGGCCGCGCCGGGTGCCGCAGTCCTCTTCGCGGATGATCACGTCCTGCGAGACGTCCACCAGACGACGGGTCAGGTACCCGGAGTCGGCGGTACGCAGAGCGGTATCGGCCAGACCCTTTCGCGCACCGTGGGTCGCGATGAAGTACTCCGCCACCGACAGCCCCTCGCGGTACGAGTTGATGATCGGACGCGGGATGATCTCGCCCTTCGGGTTCGACACGAGGCCGCGCATACCGGCGATGTTGCGGATCTGCAGCCAGTTGCCTCGAGCGCCCGACGACACCATGCGGAAGATGGTGTTGTCGGCGGGGAAGGCGTCGCGCATGGCGGCCGCGACCTCATCGGTGGCCTCGGTCCAGATCTCCGTGAGCGCCTTGCGGCGATCCACGTTGCTGATCATGCCGCGGTCGTAGTCGCGCTGCACCTTGGCCGCGCGCTTCTCGTGCTCCGCGATGATCTCGCCCTTGTTGGAGGGGGTCACGATGTCCGAGAGAGCGACGGTCACGCCCGAGCGCGAGGCCCAGTAGAAGCCGGCGTCCTTGATGCGGTCGAGCGTCGCCGCGACCTCCACCTTCGGGTAGCGCTCGGCCAGGTCGTTGACCAGGCCCGAGAGGCTGCCCTTGTCGGCGACCCGCTCGAAGTACGGGTAGTCGATCGGCAGCGCCTCGTTGAAGATGGCGCGGCCGAGCGAGGTCTCGACGAGCACGGGCTTCTCGTGGGTGAGGCCGTCCGCATCGGTGTAGCCGGTGAGGCGGATCTTCGCCTGAGCGCCCAGGTCGAGCGAGCCCTCGTCCATCGCGAGGATCGCCTCGGCCACCGAGCCGAATGCGCGACCGGTGCCGGGCGCGTCGGGCTTGATGGTGGTGAGGTGGTGCAGACCGATGATCATGTCCTGCGAGGGCAGGGTCACCGGACGGCCGTCCGACGGCTTCAGGATGTTGTTCGACGCGAGCATGAGCACGCGGGCCTCGGCCTGGGCCTCGACCGACAACGGCAGGTGCACGGCCATCTGGTCGCCGTCGAAGTCCGCGTTGAAGGCGGCGCAGACGAGCGGGTGCAGCTGGATCGCCTTGCCCTCGACGAGCTGCGGCTCGAACGCCTGGATGCCGAGGCGGTGCAGGGTCGGTGCGCGGTTCAGCAGCACGGGGCGCTCGCGGATGATCTCCTCGAGCACGTCCCACACCTCGGAGCGCGCGCGCTCCACCATGCGCTTCGCGGCCTTCACGTTCTGCGCGTGCGACAGATCCATGAGGCGCTTGATCACGAACGGCTTGAACAGCTCGAGCGCCATCTGCTTGGGCAGACCGCACTGGTGCAGCTTGAGCTGCGGACCGACCACGATGACCGAGCGGCCCGAGTAGTCGACGCGCTTGCCGAGCAGGTTCTGGCGGAAGCGGCCCTGCTTGCCCTTGAGCATGTCGCTCAGCGACTTCAGTGCGCGGTTGCCGGTGCCCGTGACGGGGCGGCCGCGGCGGCCGTTGTCGAACAGCGCGTCGACGGCCTCCTGCAGCATGCGCTTCTCGTTGTTCACGATGATCTCGGGGGCGCCGAGATCGAGCAGGCGGCGCAGACGGTTGTTGCGGTTGATCACACGACGGTAGAGGTCGTTGAGATCGGAGGTCGCGAAGCGGCCGCCGTCGAGCTGCACCATCGGGCGCAGCTCCGGCGGGATCACCGGGACCACGTCGAGCACCATCGCGGCCGGGCTCGCGCCCGTCTGCAGGAAGGAGTTGACGACCTTCAGGCGCTTGATGGCGCGGATCTTCTTCTGACCCTTGCCCTCGGCGATCTGCAGGTGCAGCGTGTCGCTCTCGGCGGCGAGGTCGAAGTTCTCGAGGCGCTTCTTGATCGCCTCGGCGCCCATGTACGCCTCGAAGTAGTCGCCGTAGCGGTCCATGAGGTCGGCGAACACCGCGTCCTCGGGCTTGAGGTCGCCCACCTTGAGGTTGCGGAAGTCCTCCCACACGCGCTGCAGACGAGCGATGTCGTCGTCGAAGCCCTTGCGGATCGCGGCCATCTCCTTCTCGGCCGAGGTCTCGGCACGGCGGCGCTGATCCGCCTTCGCACCCTCGGACTCGAGCGCGGCGAGATCCGACTCGGCCTGCTGCTGGCGCTGCGCGATCGCGATGTCGCGCTGATCCTCGAGCGCCTTCAGCTCGAGACGCAGCTCGGCCTCGAGCTCGGCCAGGTCCTCGTGGCGGCCCTCCTCATCGATGTCGATGATCATGTAGGCCGCGAAGTAGATGACCTTCTCGAGATCCTTCGGCGCCATGTCGAGCAGGTAGCCGAGGCGCGACGGCACACCCTTGAAGTACCAGATGTGCGTGACGGGCGCGGCCAGCTCGATGTGGCCCATGCGCTCGCGGCGCACGCTGGACTTGGTGACCTCGACGCCGCATCGCTCGCAGACGATGCCCTTGTAGCGCACGCGCTTGTACTTGCCGCACGCGCACTCCCAGTCGCGGCTGGGACCGAAGATCTGCTCGCCGAAGAGCCCGTCCTTCTCGGGCTTCAGCGTGCGGTAGTTGATGGTCTCCGGCTTCTTGACCTCGCCGAACGACCAGCTGCGGATGTCGTCGGCGGTCGCCAGACGGATCTGCAGCTCGTTGAAACTCGTACCCTCGAGCAAAATGTTCTCCTTGAGAATCTGAAAATCTGTGCTGTGGGATCGGCTGCTCCGCCCGTCAGGCGGGGCGGCCGATCGATTCGGATCTCATCCTCGGACGAGATCGCGCGGGCTCAGATCTCGTCGACGGACGAGGTCTCGAAGCGGGTGGACAGGTTGATGCCGAGCTCCTCGGCGGTGCGATGCGCCTCGTCGTCGTTGTCGCGCAGGTTGACGACGGACCCGTCGGCTCCCAGCACCTCGACGTTCAGGCAGAGCGACTGCATCTCCTTCATGAGCACGCGGAACGACTCGGGCACGCCCGGCTCCGGGATGTTCTCGCCGCGCACGATGGCCTCGTAGA
>NZ_JAIVPF010000038.1:0-11667 GCF_053528595.1 Leucobacter sp.
CGCGCGAGGAGATCCTTGAGGATCATGCTGAAGAACATCACGTTGTCGACGATCAGGTACCCGGCGGGCACGAGCAGCCACGGCGTCGGCACGTCGAAGAAGCGGAACGCGGCGATGAGGATCGCCAGGTGGAGCGCGCTCAGCTTGGCCGCGTCGACCGTGTGATCGAGCCACTCGCCCTGCACGCTCCCGCCGCCGCGGAGCCGCGCCAGCTGGCCGTCGGCGGCGTCGAGCGCGTAGCCGAGCATGAGGAGCGCGCTCACGAGCACTCCCGACCACAGCGCCGGAGGAACCGTCGCGATCAGCACGATCGCCGTCAGAGTCGACAGCGCGCTCAGGGCGGTCACCCCGTTCGGGGTCAATCCCCACACGTAGCCGACGGCGGCGAACCGCCGGCCGAGCGGCCGGTTGACGTAGCGCGAGTAGGCGGGGATGCCGGCGGAGGGCTTCTGCGCCGCTTGCAGCCTGGTCAGCGCCGCACGATACCGGCCTCCCTGCGCCGCCGCGGATCCCGAGCCCCCCGGTTCGTCGACGTCTGACGTCCTGCTGCTCATATCCTCTGCTCCCTCGCATCGGGTCAGCCCCGCTCGGGATGGACGTGCACGCCGCCGCGCCGCCGCGTCCCTCCACCCCGCTGCTCCGATAGTAGCGAGGGTCGCGCGGACTGGGAACCGCCGCTTACGATCGCTGTATGGTGAGGGGCATGCAGGTGGAGGTCATCGTGGACTCGAGCTCCCAGCGAGCCTGGCATCGGGATCTGGTGCGCCGGCTCGGCGAGCTGCCGGGGGTCCGCGCCTCGATCCTCCTGGCCGACGGCCCCCCGTCGCCCGAGCACCGCCGGCTCGAGCGCGTGCTCCGCCTCGAGCAGCGGCTGCACGGCATCGACCCGGGCCTCATCGGGCGCGTGCAGCTCGATCCGAGCGCCGGCGGGACGGCGAGCACCGGCGCCGGCGCGGGCGCTTTCGTCGGCGCGGGCGCCGATGGGGAGGCGGAGTCGCCCGGCGGATCGATCGCGCTCGACCTCACCGCCCGCCCCGCCCCGGGGCGCTGGTCGGTGCGCTACGACGGCGCCCCCGGCGAGCGGGCCGCCGCCGCCGCGCTGCGCTCGGGGCGCATGCCCGTCGTCACCGTGGTCGACGGGGAGGGGGCCGTGCGCGCCCGGGGCCGGCCGGGCAGCGAGCAGCCCGGACTGCTGACGACGGCCCTCGCCGACATCGGCGCGGGGACGTCGACGCTCATCGTGGGCGCCGTCGCCGGCAGCCCGTTCGCCGCCCCCGCCGACACGAGCGCAGACGCGCGCACCGGCGCGGGCGCCGGGGCGCCGCGCGCGCACCTCGCGATCGCCGCGCGCAGGATCGCCGGCGCGGCGATCCGCAGGCTCTACCGCGCGCTCTACCGCGCCCCGCACTGGCGGGTCGGCTGGCGCCGCCCGCAGGAGGGGGACGTGCTCGACGGGTCGGGCATGCGCTCGCCCGAGTGGGCGGAACTCGACGACGACGGCCTCCACTTCTACGCGGATCCCTTCCCCTTCGAGCACGACGGGGTCACCTACCTGTTCGTCGAGGACTTCGACCATCGGATCGGGAGGGCCGTCATCTCGGCCGTGGAGTGGGGGCCGGACGGCGCCGTGGGCGCGCCGCGGCCGGTGCTGCAGCACGAGGTGCACCTGTCGTACCCCTTCGTGCTCGCGCACGACGACGACGTGTGGATGATCCCCGAGTCCTCGGGGGCGAAGACCCTCGAGCTCTACCGGGCCGTCTCGTTCCCCTGGTCCTGGGAGCGGCACTCGATCCTGCTGGAGGGGATCGAGGTGAGCGACGCGACCCCCTTCGAGCACGAGGGGCGCTGGTGGCTCACGGCGACGGTCGGCTACGGCGGCTCCCTCTCCGACTCGCTCTGCCTGTGGTCCGCACCCGATCTCAGGGGGCCCTGGACGCCGCACCGCCACAACCCGGTGCTCGTCGACATCGCCAGCGCCCGCCCCGCCGGACGGGTGGAGCCCCGGGCCGGCAGGCTGCTGCGCCCGGTCCAGGACGGCCGCGGCGGCTACGGCGCCGCCCTCGGCATCGCCGAGATCACGCGCCTGGACGACGAGGGCTTCGAGCAGCGGGTCGTGACCCGGCACGCCCCCGGGGAGGACTGGAGCGGCACCCGCCTGCACACGGTCAACAGCGGCGGCGGGATCGAGACCGTCGACGGGTCGAGGATGGCGCCGAGGTTCGCGCCCCGCCGCACCCCGGCGCCGGGCGGCTCGGAGTTCGTGGTCGCCCGGGAGGACGACCTCGACTTCCGCGGCCGGGAGTACGCGGAGCTGTACGCGCGGTCGGCGGCGTCGGCGTTCCAGCACGGCGTCTGGCTCGATCGGCTCTACGCACGCCTGGCCCCGGTCCGGGGCGCGCGCCGGTGCGTGGTGACCGTGCGCACCGCCGAGGACGGCCGGCTCGTGGGCGTGCTGCCGCTCGTGCGGCGCCGCAGGGGCCTCGTGCGGGTGGTCGAGTACGCGGACCTCGGGGTGTCCGACTACGCCGTCCCCGTCATCGACCGCGACTCCGCGCTGTCGATCCGCGGGGACGCGGCCATCGGCCGACGCATCCGCGACGCGCTCGGGGCATTCGACCTCCTGCTGATCGAGCGCGCCACCGAGACCTCGGTACCGCTCGCCGTGCTGCTCTCGGGGGCCCGCACGCGCACGCATGCCTACGGTGCGCACCCGGCCGAGCTCGCCGCGGACGTCGACAGCTGGCGGGCGCGGCTCGAGCCGCGCGCCGTGCGCCACCTGGAGAAGGCCTACAAGCGCCTCCGCTCGAAGGGGGGATGCGCGCTCCGCACCGCGACCGATCCGGAGGAGATCGATCGGCTCCTCGAGCTGCTGCGCGGCTTCCGGGCCGCCCGCTTCGACGAGCGCGGCGGGGTCGATCTGTTCCAGGACCCCGCCTACTTCGAGTTCTACCGCTCCGTCGCCCACGACAGCGTCGACGGCGGGCCGGCGATCGTGAACGTGCTGGAGGTCGGCGGACAGCCGGCCGCCGTCGCGCTCGACCTGCTCGAGCCGGAGAAGGAGCTGTACGTGATCACCGGATACGACGTCGCGGGACTGCGCAACTTCTCCCTCGGGCTCCTCATCGTGGATCAGATCGCCCAGGCGGCGATCGGCCGCGGAGCACGGGTGCTCGACATGACCGTCGGCGACGAGGCGTACAAGGCCGACTTCGGCGCGCGGCGGCGCCCGGTGTTCCAGCTGCACATCGCGCGCACCCCGCTCGGCGCCCTCTCCCTCGCGGGGCGCACGCTGTACCTCGGGGCGCGGCGCATCGCCAAGCGCGTCCGCACGGCCTGGCGCGCGCGACGGAAGCGGGCGGCCGAGCGCACGCGCGCGCGCTCCGGGTCCCCGACGCCCGGGAAGCGCTGAATCATGAAGCGGAAGGCCGTCTCCGCCACCCTCTCGCAGGCGGTGCAGGCCGGCGTCAGCTTCGTCCTCCAGATCCTCGTGCTGCGGCTCCTCGGCATCGACGACTACGGGCGCTTCGCGGTGCTGTACGGCGTGATCGTGCTCGCCATGGCGGTCGTATCGGGCCTCGTGGGCGACTCGCTCGTGGTGCTCCACCGCGACCATCGCCCCGTGCGGGCGGCCCTCGAGCTCACAGCGCTCGCGATGACGCTGGGCCTCGGGCTCGTCGCCGCGAGCGTGGCCTTCGCCTCCGGCTTCGTCGATCCCCTCGAGACGGCAGCCTTCGGCGTCGCGCTCGTCGCCTTCGTCACGATGGAGGTCGTGCGGCGGCTGATGATCGCGCACCTGATCTTCGTGCGCGTCGTGCTCGCGGACCTGATCGGATTCGCGACGACCCTGGCGGGCCTCGCCATCGGCTCGAGCACCGGCGGGCTCACGCTCGCGGTCTTCCTGCTCGCGATCTCGGCCGGTCAGGCCGCCGCGCTCGTCTCGGGGTGGCGCCTGCTCCCCGCCTCCGAGCGCACGCTCGTCCCGCTCCGCGCCCCCGACCTCGCGAGCGTGTGGCGGTACGGCTCCTGGCGCGCGCTCCAGCAGACGCTGCGCCCGGCGCTGTTCACCGCGGTGCGGGTGCTCGTGGTCGGATACGCCGGGGTGGCCGCGGTCGGCGTGCTCGAGGCGGGGCGCACCTACGTGTCGCCGCTCGTCCTGGTGGTCGGCGGATTCTCCTCCCTGCTCTTCGTGCGCTTCGCCGATCGCGCGAAGGCCGGTGGCGCCGGATCGCTGCGGGAGGCCGACCGGGTGGTCGGCGCGCTGATCCTGATCTCGATCGCGCTCAGCGCCATCGCCCTGGCCCTGCGGCCCTGGGCGGGGCCGATCGTCTTCGGGATCGACCTCGATCTCACGGTGGTGATCGCGTGGATCGTGTACGGGCTGTCGGTGGCGATGGTCACGCCGTACGGAGCGCTCAGCGCGGTCTCCGGCCGCCAGGCAGCGGTGTTCCTGATCCGCCTCGCGGACACGGTGCTGGCCGCTGCGGCGGCGCTGGTCTGCCTGGCGCTCGGAGCGTCCTACGCGGTCGTGCCGTTCGCCCTCGCCGCCGCGTCCGTGCTGGGCGGAATCGCGCTGAGGTGGGTGGCCGTCCGCGGCGAGCGGGCGTCCGGGTGATAGGTTGAGCAGATCAAGGAAGATTGGCTCGAACCGCGGGGAGGGGAGCCATGGACGACGTTCCGTACGGGCGCATCCTGCGCGAGGGATGGATCATCATCCTCGTCGCGACGATCCTGGGGGGCGCGATCGCCTTCGGCATCACACGGCCGATGCCGAGGACCTACGCCGCGACCTCCACCCTCCTGCTGCAGGTGGAGTCCACGCAGACCTCCCTCTTCGAGCGGAACCAGTTCAGTCAGGCGCGCATCAAGTCGTATCCGGTGCTCGTCGACAGCCCGTCGGTGGTGAGCGGGGTGCGCGAGGATCTGGACCTCGATCCCGCGCAGTACAGCGACCGGGACATCCGGCGCATGCTGTCCGCGACGAACGCGACCGACACGGTGCTCATGGACGTGCGCGCCGACGCGCCGACGGCGGAGATGGCGGCGGAGGTCGCGAACTCGGCCGCCGCCCACATGTCCGATCTCATCGAGGAGACGGAGAACGACGAGTCCGACGAGCGCTACGTCGTCAGCCTCGTCCAGGCGCTCCCGGCGGTCCCCCCGCTGAGCGCGATCTCGCCGCAGGTGCTTCCCATCACCGGTCTCGGGATCGTCACGGGCCTGGCCGCGGGCTGCCTCATCGCGCTCTACCGCACCACCACGAACCGGCGGCTCATCACGATCGGCGACATCCGCCGCGCCTCGGGCCTCCCGGTGGTCGGCCAGATCCCGCGCGCCCCGCGGTTCTGGTGGGGGCGGACCCGCGCCGGCGAGCTGCAGTCCTCGTCCTACACCGAGACCGTCAGCAACGTGATGGCGCTGGCGGGACCCGCGCAGCAGTCGATCGTGGTGGTGCCGGCGGAGCCCGACGCGATCGGGGCCGACGCCCTCGTGGGGCTGGTCGAGGCCTACCGCCGCGCGGGACGGCTCGCGCACGTGCTCGATACCCGGCCGAACCGGTTCCCGGCCGGCCGGTTCCGCTCGCTCGACGAGCTGATCCGGCCTGACGACGCTGACGCGGATGCGGAAGAGGACGCCCGGCAGGACGTCGACGAGAAGGATCTCGCCCCGGAGGACATCGCCGAGGACGCGGTGGACGCCGAGTCGGACCCGGACATCGAGGACGACGCGGCCAGGGGTGACGAGGACGACGGCGGCGCGGCCCGGGATGAGGAGGACGCGGAGGCCCGCGGCACGTCCGCGGACGTGGCCGAAGCCTCGGACGCCGACGGCCTCGACGAGTGCGGCGACGATCGCCCGGACACCGTCTACGCGGCCTCGGACGTCGCCATCGACGTGCTCGAATCGGCGCTGCCCGGGCTGGTGGAACGATTCGACGACCCGCGGGACGTGGTCGTCGTCGTGGTCGATCCCGGCGCGTCCGCGCTGCTCGCGACGGTCCGTGCTCCGCTGGTGATCGGCGTGCGCAGCCGCGCGACGACCGTCGCGGACCTTCTGGCGATCACGATCCGCTTCCAGGTGATGGGCATCCGGCCGCTCGGCGTGCTCATCACCGGCGCCCGCTCGCACGCGCGCTCCTCCGTCTCGCTGTCCTGGAACGAGCTGGATCGCCTGGGCGGCGCCGAGGCCCCGGATCCCGAACCGGTCCCCGAACGCGGGTGAGGCGAGGTGGGCAGCACGACGGCCGATGACGTCGCCGCTCCGCGCCACGGCGACGCCCGGCATCCGAGCCGCGACCGCCTGTTCGTCATCGGCGCCCTGTTCCTGCTCGTGGTCGTGGGCGTCGTCCCGTGGCGCAGCGACGCCATCTACTCCGGGGGCGTCGACGGCGTGGTCGCCGCGAAGGCCGCGATCGCCGTGTGCGCACTCGCCGGCGCCGCGCTCCTGCGCCTGCGCACGCGCGTCGCCATACCCATCGGGCTCGGCCCCGCCGGCGTCCTGTCCGTCGTCGCGCTCGTGTCGCTGCTGGGGGCCTTCGCCGCCGGGAACGGGATGCCGACCCTGGTGCTCGTCGCCCGGGTGCTCATCCTCATGGCGACCGTGCTGCTCCTGCTGTCGTGCGCGCCCTGGGGCCACGCGCTGGCCTGCCTGCTGTGGGCGATGGCGATCGTGGCGGTGGTGGCCGCGGTCACCGGGATCGGCACGCTCGCCTCGGGGCGGCTCGGGGGCGGCGTGCCGGAGATCCACCCCAACGAACTCGCCGAGCTGGCCGCCGTGCCGCTGATCGGCGTCGTCGTGCTGGCGCTGCGCCGAGGGATTCTGATCCGGCACGTCGCGGCCGCGGCGGTGCTGCTGGCGATCGTCGTGAGCACCGGCTCGAGATCGGCGCTGCTCGCCGTGGGGATCGCCGCGGCCCTCGCGGTGCTGACGAACGGCCGGCTCGAGCGGAGGATCATCGCGGTGCTGCTGATCAGCATCCCGGTGGCCTACGTGGTCGCGACCTTCACCGGCTTCCTGGACACGCTCGCCTCGCGGGGCGGCACGAGCGCGGCCACCGGGGCCCTGGATTCGCGTTTCGACGCCTGGCGGCCGGTGCTCGCCTGGCCGTGGGAGTCCTGGGAGAAGTGGATCGGCCTCGGCCTCTCGGTCAAGGAGATCGAGGTCGACGTGAAGTGGCTGGACACGCAGGTGCTCGACAGCAGCTGGGTGTCGCTGCTCGCCCAGGCGGGGATCGTCGGCATGGCGCTGACCGGCGCGCTCCTGCTCTGGTGCGCGGCGACCGCGCTCGTATCGCGGGAGCGCCGCGGCGTGCTGCTCCCGATGCTCGTGCTGATCGTGATGCGCTCGCTCACCGAGAGCGGGCTCGTCGACAGCGCGACGCCGCTGATCCTCTTCCTCGCCGTCGCGACGCTGCTCACGCGGCGCTCGCGGCACGGCGGCGAGACGCTCCCCGGAACCCCGGCGGCTCCCGCGGATTCCTCCTTCCGCATGAGCCCGCGAGTGTCGTAGGATGACCGCAAGCGCACCGGGATGCGCGCCAGTCTCAGCGTCAGGACACACGCTCATGGTCGAAACATCTGCAAGACGGCGATCCCGGCTGTGGTGGGCGGGGGCAGCCGCAGTCGGACTGGTGCTCATCGGCGGCGTCACCTGGGGCATACTCGCGAACACGCCGAGCGCGTCGGACCCGGTGGCTTCGCCGGGAGTCCCGCCGCAGGTGACCGACCTGCCCACGCCCGAACCCGGCGAGACCACCCCCGTCGAGAAGACCGAGGATCCCCTCGAGCTGGCGATGACGGAGCGGGCGGAGCCGATCGAGGACGCCTTCGTCGAGGTGGTGTCGATCGATGCGATCACCGCCGGCAAGGGGATCCCGGGCGAGCCCAAGGGCCCCGCCGTGAAGGTCGAGGTGCGCATCGTCAACGAGTCGGAGGCGGCCGTGAGCACGGCGGGTGCGAGCGTCAACCTCACATACAACGGAGACGACCGCACGCCCGCCGTCTCGCTCATCGACGACGCGACGGTGAACTGGCCCGCGGAGGTGCCCGCCGGCTCCGATGCGAGCGCGGTGCTTGTTTTCGCAGTGCCTCTTGCGGTAGAGGGGAATGTGCGTGTTATCGTTGACCTGCTGGCAACGGGGCCAGACGTCGTCTTCGAAGGGCCTCGCCCGGAGTAGACGGTTGTAGGACGTATCGTTCGACCTAGTTGGGGAACGTGTCGAGCGTTCTATCAACATGGGATTGCCTGATGAGCGATATCGCCACTGCCGCAATGCGGCGCAAGGTATCTGTTGGGACAGCTGTGATCGCGGCTCTCGCCGTGGTCGCCGCGATGCTCTTGCCGGCGCAGCCGGCGCGGGCGGACGTCGATCCACCGGAGGGTGATCCTCCGACGGTCACCGCCGACGCGCTGCCGACGGTGCAGATCAACGGCATCGTGTGGGATCAGGAGGTCGTCGGCAACGTCGTCTACGCCGCCGGCTCCTTCTCGAGCGCGCGCCCGGCGGGCGCCGCAGCGGGGACGAACGAGACGCCGCGATCCAATCTGCTCGCCTACAACCTGACGACCGGGCAGCTGATCACCTCGTTCGCGCCGACCATCAACGCGCAGGTGCGGCAGGTCACGGCCTCCCCCGACGGCTCCCGGCTGTACATCGTCGGCGATTTCAGTACGGTCAACGGGACCACGCGCAACCGCGTCGCCGCGTTCGACCTGCCGAGCGGCGCGCTGTCCTCCTTCAACCCCAACTCCAACAGCACCGTGGACGGGGTCGCCGCGACCGATACGACGGTCTACATCACGGGGACCTTCGGCCGCGTCGCGGGACAGGATCGAGCCGGCGCCGCAGCGCTCACGCGCTCCGGAACGCTGCTGCCCTGGGCGCCCGGCGTCGAGCGGCGCGGCCGCGCCGTCATCGTCTCGCCCGACGAGACGAAGGTCGTGCTCGGCGGCGACTTCCCGACGCTCAATGGCAGCAACAACCCGGGCTACGGTCTCGGCATGGTCGACGCGCAGACGGGCGCCTCGCTCCCGTTCAGCACCAACAACGTCATCCGCAACGCCGGCAACGAGGCGGCGATCCTGGCGCTGAAGACCGACCAGGACTCCATCTACGGCGTCGGCTACACCTTCGGCGCCGGCGGCAACCTCGAGGGCAGCTTCCGCGCCTCATGGGACACCGGGGATCTCGTGTGGGTCAACGACTGCCACGGCGATCTCTACGACGTGCACCCGATGGGCGAGACCGTCTACGGCGCGGGCCACCCGCACTACTGCGGCAGCCTGCCCGGCGGCTTCCCGCAGAGCGACCCGTGGAACTTCTACCGCGCGGTCGCGACGACGAAGAGCGCCGAGCGGCCGGTGCCGCCTGCGCTGAACCTCGGCTACTTCAACTTCGTCGGCAACCCGCAGCCCAAGCTGCTGCACTGGTTCCCGTCGTTCAACACGGGTACCGTCAGCGGTGCTGCGCAGGGCCCCTGGACGGTGAACGGCAACTCGGAGTACCTCGTGTACGGCGGCGAGTTCACGCGCGTGAACAACACGAACCAGCAGGGGCTCGTACGCTTCGCCATCCCCTCCAAGGCGCCCAACTCGCAGGGCCCGCTGCTCTGGAACACCGACTGGATGCCCACTGCGACAGAGGTCGCCGGCGGCTCGCTGCGGATCAGCTGGCCCTCGAACTGGGATCGCGACAGCGAGTTCCTGAAGTACGAGGTGCTGCGCAACAACACCGTGATCAAGACCTTCGACGCCCTCCGCTCCAAGAAGGAGGACTGGGCCATACCGCCCTTCGGCTACGTCGACACGAGCGTTGCCGCCGGCACCTCCTACTCGTACCGCGTCAGAGCGACGGACTCCCGCGGCAACTCGATCCTGAGCGGCACCGTGACCGCGAGCGCCTCCGGCGCCTCGACCGCGAGCGCGTACCGGGAGACCGTGCTCGGCGACCTGCCGAGCAGCTACTGGCCGCTCGACGAGGCATCCGGCAACGTGGCCCGTGACTGGGGAGGAGGAACCGACCTCACGCTGAACGGCACCTACACCCGCAACCAGGCGGGGGCGATCCAGGGCGAGAGCGACCGCCGCAGCACGCGGTTCAACGGCTCGAACGCCTTCGGCGCGACCGACAAGCAGCTCATCGGCCCGCAGACCTTCGCGATCGAGGCGTGGGTCCGCACCGACACGAACAACGGCCCGGGCGGCAAGATCGCCGGCTTCGGCAACAGCCGGACGGGCCTCTCGGGCACCACCGACCGGCACATCTACATGGAGACCAACGGGCGCATCAGCTTCGGCGTGAACGCCGGCGCCCAGCGCACGATCACGTCGACCGCCTCCTACAACGACACCCAGTGGCACCACGTGGTCGCCGGGCTCGGCGAGAACGGGATGGTGCTGTACGTGGACGGCGTCCGCGTGGCGCAGCGCACCGACGTGACGAGCGCTCAGTACTTCTACGGGTACTGGCGCGTCGGCGGAGACCGCACCTGGGCCGGCAACAACTACTTCCGCGGCGACATCGACGAGGTCGCCGTCTACAGCGCTCCGCTGACCCGGCAGGCGGTCGAGGCGCACTACGCCGCCTCGGGCCGCACGCCCCCGGCCAGCACGCGCCCCGCGGACGCGTACGGCGCGGCCGTCTACGATCTCTCGCCGAACCTCTACTGGCGCCTGAACGAGACGACCGGCACCGTCGCGGGCGACACGGCGGGAATGGGCCAGCGGGGCCGCTACCTCGGCGGTCACACGAAGAACGTGGCGGGTCCCCTGCACGGGGTCGTGAACCCCGGCGTCAGGTTCACCGGCGGCCAGGTCGTCAGCGAGAGCTCGTTCGTGGATCCGCGCACGTACTCGCTGGAGGCGTGGTTCAACACCACGAGCTCGGCCGGCGGCAAGATCCTCGGCTTCGGCAGCAGCAGCTCGACGACGAACTCGTCGAACTACGATCGCCACGTCTACATGACGAACACCGGTCAGCTGGTGTTCGGCGTGTACACCGGGGCGGAGCAGCGGCTCACCACGCCGTCGAACTACAACGACGGCAAGTGGCACCACGTGGTCGCGACGCAGAGCTCCGCGGGAATGCGCCTCTACGTCGACGGCGAGCTCCTCGGCTCCAACGCCGTCTCGACGGCGCAGAGCTACACCGGGTACTGGCACGTCGGAGGCGACGTGACCTGGGGTCCGGGCGGCAATCCGTTCGCCGGCGTGATCGACGAGGTCGCGGTCTACCCCGCGGCGATGTCGGCGGCCGACGTGGCCCTGCACCACGGCCTCGGGACGACCGGGGCGGCGCCGAACATCCGTCCGACCGCCTCCTTCACCTCGTCGGCGGACCGACTCGCCGTGGAGGTCGACGCCTCGGCGTCGACGGACTCGGACGGCACGATCGAGGAGTACGGCTGGGACTGGGGCGACGGCACGCCGGACGGCACCGGCGTCACCGCCTCCCACACCTACGCGGAGGCCGGCACCTACACGATCACGCTCACCGTCACCGACGACGACGGAGGCACCGCCACGGCGACCACCGAGGTCTCGGTGGCGCCCAACCAGGCGCCCACGGCGGCCTTCACCGCGACGCCGACCGATCTCTCCCTGGCGGTCGACGCCTCCGGCTCCACCGATTCGGACGGCACGATCGAGGAGTACAGCTGGGACTGGGGCGAC